>QQVI01000199.1 GCA_003388545.1 Actinomycetota bacterium | reverse complement strand
GGGACCCGAGCGATATGAGATCATCGAGCTCGTCGCGAGTCAGGCCCAGGAGATGTCCCACATCATCGACGACCTCCTCGTTGCCGCCCGCGCCGGGATGGGAACAGTCGCGGTGGCTCTCGACACCATCGACCTCAACGACGAATTGAACGCGGCGGTCGATGGGGTTGGCATCATGCTCGACGAGATGCCTCCGAAGCTGCCCCCGGCGATCGGCGACGGTCCGCGAGTTCGCCAAATCATCCGCAACCTCCTGACAAATCTCGAGCGCTACGGCGGTCAACGACGACGGGTCACCGGTGGGGCAAATGGGAGTCGTGTCTGGGTAGAAGTGAGGGACGATGGCGTTGGGGTCTCAGAGAAGGACGCAGCCCGGATCTTCGAGCCTTATGCCTCTGCTCACGGCGGCGTGGTGTCGAGCTCTGTTGGCTTGGGTCTCTCCGTGGCCCGCCAGCTTGCAGAACTCATGGGAGGGTCCCTGACCTATCGCCGCGATGGCGATGAAAGCGTCTTCAGACTCGAGCTTGCCCTCGCCAAGGAATCCCTGTTTGTCTGAAACACTGCTTGGTGATTGGGGTCGTGACGAACTAGCTTTCTAGGTCATGGCAGATCTTCTGGGGTTTCTGTCCTGGCCCCTGTTGCTGGTCAGTGCTTATCTGATAGGGGCCATTCCAACGGCCCAACTCTTGGCGCGCATCAAAGGCGTGGATTTGCGGGTGGAAGGCTCCGGAAACGTCGGAGCCGGGAATCTGACCAGAGTCGTTGGCCCGGCCTGGGGGATCGCCGCAGCCATTCTCGATGGCCTGAAGGGTCTCTGGCCGGTCCTGTTCGCACGTTTCATCCTCGACATGGGCCTTGGCGCCAGCGGGGCCGCGGGTCTCGCCGCCGTAGTCGGCCACTGCTGGTCGATATACATGAGGGGCCGCTCCGGAAGGGGCCTCGCCACATCTGCGGGGCTGATGGTCGGCCTGGACCCGATTCTCCTCGTCTGGGTCACCGGCTGGTCTCTGGCCGGCTGGCGGATCGGAAGCGGATTCGCAGGATTCCTCGGATGGGGGTTGCTCCCTCTGGTCGCTCTGGCCATGGGCCGCTCCGGTACCGAAATACTCTTTCTCGTCGCACTCACCGTCACGTTGATGGCCAGGCGCGCTCAGGGAAATGCCGATGCACCGTCCGGTGCCGGCAATTATCTGAGACGAGCCATCTACGACAGCGATCCATCAGATGGCTACGGTGATACCGCCGACGAGGCCCCTACTTCGTGAGAGTCGTCAGTTCGTGACACCAAGAAAAGTTGCGTGGATTGCCGGGATCGCGGCTGTCCTGTACGTCGTCGCGATGGTCGTCGTCCTCAACGTGGCCGAGATCCCGCCGCTCAGCGCTTGGGCGGCAGTCCTGATCGTGGTCGCCGGGGTCGCTCAGATCGGGGCGAAGTGGTTCTTCGGCTCGCTGTTCCGTGAGTCGGTGCAGCAAACGGGCAAAGACATCGAGCCGTTCTCGGCTTTCAAGGGCGCCCTCGTGGGCGCGGGGGTAGCGAGGTTGATACCGGCTGGTGGCGCCATCACGCCGGTGGCGATGTCATGGACGGTCCGAGACGAGATCGACTCGGCGGCCGGGCCTGCGATCCGCGCCGTCCTGCTGAATTACGCGGGTCTTCTCATCCTCACGGGAGCAGCCATCCTCGTAGTGCGGCCTTCGACGCAGGTCGCTTCGATCAGTCTCACCGTCGCCGCGCCCTTCGCCATCGGGGTTGGCCTCTTGTTGATGTTCGGTTCGGGTCGCCTTGGCTCACTGAACAAGTACCTGCCGCAGTTCCTCAGCAAGAAACTGGGGCCGACAATGGTGAATCACATGCCGGGATGGCGCTCCCAGCTGTACACATGGCTCCGGCTCGTTCTCGAAGCCGCCGCCCTCGGACTCGTCCTGGTCGCTTTCGGAATTGAGATCGGTCCGGTCGAGACGGCTGCCGCGTTCGGGTTCTCCTCTCTCGTTGGCGGCGTCCCCGGCACCCCGGGAGGGCTGGGAGTGGTCGAAGCCGGGCTCGTCTTCATCCTGGCGGCTTACGGGCTGTCCGCCGGTAGCACCGTGGCCCCTGTGCTCATCTACCGGATCGTTTCGTACTGGCTCCCCGCCGGCTTGGGCTTCCTCGCCGGCGGCGCCACCTTCCTCGAATCGGAGGAGGCAGCCGAGGCATCTGCAGACGCGCCGGCCGACTCGGGAGGCTGACGGCATCTCATCCTGGCGACTGCACTAGCGTCACCCCTCATGGCGCTCACATTCGATTTGCAGAACCAGGACGAAGAGAAGGTCACCGCGGCCGATTACCGCGGAGATTCACTGATCATGTTCTTCTATCCGAGGGCGATGACCCCTGGATGCACCGTGGAGGCCTGTGACTTCCGAGACAGCTACGACGAGCTGATCGAGGCTGGCTACAAAGTTGTGGGAGTGAGTCCCGACAAGCCTTCCGCGAATGCGAGATTCCGGGAGAAGGAAGGCCTCAACTTCGACCTACTGTCCGACGTCGACCACGAGCTGGCTGAAGAGCTGGGAGCCTGGGGTGAGAAGAAGATGTACGGGAAGATCAGCGAAGGGCTGATCCGGTCGACGTTTGTCTTCGACGCCGAGGGCAATCTCGTCCGCGAGTATCGAAATGTGCGGGCAAAGGGGCACGTGGCGCGTCTCAAGGAAGACTTGCTCGGTGGAGCCGGCTGACCGGCTCACCCTCCCAGTTCGATACCTGAGATCTCCTCGAGCGCCTTGACCAGCGCGTGATTCCCCTCCGACCCCAGCCCCCGGGCCTGCAGGGCCCTGTAGAGCTGGAATACGAGCGCAGTCCCCGGGACTGGAACACCGAGGTCGTCGGCGGTGTCCAGGACGAGTCTGAGATCCTTCTGCTGCAGGTCGATCGTGAAGCCAGGTGACCAGTCTCTGCGAATCATCTGCGGGCCGCGGTTGGAGAACATCCAGGACCCGCCGGCACCGCCCTCAACGGCCGAGATCGTCGTCGCCAGGTCGAGGCCGGCGGCCTGCGCCAGTAGGAGAGCCTCCGAGGCGGCGAGCTGGTTGACCACAACCAGGGCCTGATTGACCATCTTGGCCATTTGCCCGGACCCGGGCTGGTCGCCGACGTGGACGATCGACGACGAGTACGCGCTCATGTAGGGATGCGCCGCCTCCAACGCGGCCGGGTCCCCGCCCACCATCACGGCGAGCGTGCCCTTCTCGGCCCCTTCCGATCCTCCGGAGATCGGAGCATCCAGCCAGGTGACCCCGGCATCGCCGGCCCGGGAGGCCAGCTCCTGCGTTGCCAGCGGTGAGATAGTGGAGTGATCGACGAGGGTTCCGCCGCCCATGGCGTCAACCAGGCCCTCCTCGCCGAAAGTGATGCTCTCAACGTCTGGTGTGTCCGAGACGCACACGAAGACGATGTCACACTCCCAACCCAGCTCGGTCAGGGATGTGGCCGGTCTCGCTCCCTGGACGGCGTCCGCCTTCTCACGGGTTCGATTCCAGACGACGAGGTCGTGGCCCGCATCGACGAGGTTCCTTGCCATTCCGGAGCCCATGATCCCGAGCCCGACAAATCCGAGAGTGGTCATTGCGCCACCCTAGATCACGGCTCGATGTGCTAAACCGGGTCATATGCCCCACGATCGACTCGACGAGGTTCTTGCCACCGAAATCGCAGAGCTGGAGGACGCCGGCACTGCCAAAGGGGAAGAAGACGTCATAGTTGCCGTCCGACCCCCGGCCGACGGGTACGGCCGTCGCTATGTCCTTCAGGGCGGGGATTCCGGCTACCTCAGGATGAACTCCAACAGCTACCTCGGCCTCTCCCATCATCCGGCTGTCATCGAAGCCGAAGAGAGGGCCTCGCGCGAGTTCGGGGCGGGACCTGGGGCGGTCCGCTTCATCTCCGGGACGTACGAGGCGCACACCCGCCTCGAAGCCAGCCTTTCACGTTTTCACGGCCGTGAAGCCGGGATCATCTATTCGTCGGCTTACGCGGCGGTCCTCTCCACCATGACATCGCTGATCGATCCCGAGACGGTCGTCCTCTCCGACGAGCTGAATCACAACTGCATCATCAATGGAGTGCGAATGAGCAAGCCGGCGGCCCGGGAGGTTTATCCCCACCTCGACTACGACGCCCTCGACGCCGCGCTGTCCAAGGCTGCGGGCGAGGCCCGGCGCGCCATAGTGGTCACTGACGGGGTCTTCTCAATGCGAGGCGACTTCGCCGACCTCTCCCGAATCGCCGAAGTGGCCCGGCGCCACGACGGCGACTTCGAAGAGAACGTCGTGGTGATCGTGGACGACTCGCACGGCGTCGGTGCCTTCGGCGATACCGGTAGAGGGACCGAGCAGGTCACCGGGGGAGAGGCAGACGTTCTCATCGGCACCCTCGGCAAGGCTTTCGGCGTCAATGGTGGCTATGTGGTCGGCACCGGGACTCTGGTTCGGTACCTGCAGGAGCGCGGGCCGATGTACATCTACTCGAACCCCATCACCGTCGGGGAGGCTGCTGCCGGCGAAGTCGCCGTGGGC
Organism: Actinomycetota bacterium; assembly: GCA_003388545.1. Lineage (GTDB taxonomy): Bacteria > Actinomycetota > Acidimicrobiia > Spongiisociales > ZC4RG35 > MA-ANB-1. The sequence goes on along the minus strand of QQVI01000199.1, from coordinate 773 downwards.
GTCCTCGACTCGAGCGAGGGCCAGGCTTTGCTCGAACACCTCCGGACCATGACGACGAAGTTCGAGTCCGGGCTCGTCGATCTCGGCCTGGAGACAATTCCTGGCCCGCACCCGGTGGTGCCACTGATGGTGAGGGACACTGCTCGCACGTCTGAGCTGGTCCGCCATCTCTACGACCATGGAGTGCTCGCCACGGGTCTCAACTACCCGGTGGTGCCCAAAGGCGACGAGGAGATCAGGTTCCAGGTGAACGCCGATCACACACCGGCTGACATCGAATACGCGCTCGAGGTCCTCTCCAAGGCGTGAGCATTCACTCGACGACGATCAAGACGTCATTCCCCTCGACCTGATCGCCGACCCGGCAGTTGACGCTCGTGACGGTGCCCTGGTGGGGGGCGCGCAGCGTGTGCTCCATCTTCATCGCCTCCAGAACTATGAGGGGCTGACCGTCCGATACGGCGTCCCCCTCTGAGACCTCGACTCTCACGATCCGTCCCGGCATCGGAGCGTGCAGGGACCCTTCGGTGTCCGTCCGGCTGGCCGATGGGAATCGAGGGAGCAGTGTCAGGCGGGCCGAACCGGCAGCTCCATCGACGAATCGCTCACTGCCATATCGCGATACTTCCAGGCGCATCGACTCTCCGGCGATGAGCTCTACCGACCCGGCACTCACCTCTCCGACCGTGACGTCGGGTGGCTCGACGAGGCGGAGACCGCTCTTGTCGGTCTCGTAGACGACCGAGAGCTCGCTGCTTTCATGGGAGAAGGCG
>QQVI01000158.1 GCA_003388545.1 Actinomycetota bacterium | reverse complement strand
CCAAGCACCGGGCCTCCCGGTCATCGGTCGAAAACTCTCTCTCCCACTCCATACACCAAACGTACAAACAGGGTGTGACAGAAAACGCGAGTCACACCCGGATTGAATCGTGATTTCGGCAGCGCTTGTCGTCGGGTCCGGAGAAGGCTGGAATCGGACTACGACCTTGCGATTGGTAACCTATGGTCGCCAACCGGCACCATTCCGCGGTAGCTCAATTGGCAGAGCAGTGGACTGTTAATCCATTGGTTGTAGGTTCGAGTCCTACCCGCGGAGCCGTTGTTCTCGGTTTCAGAAGCTGGCATGACAGCAACTCCAACGAGAGCCATCAGGCTCGCGTGACGTAGACGTATCTCGGCGCACGTCAGTTCTGCTTCGACTGGCCGGTGGACGCGCTAGTCGGCTTGTGACAATTCCAGGTCTCGCAGCACACCGTTGACGATTCGTCTTGCGTGATCCGGGACGCCGACTATCTCAACGTCCAACCCAGCGGCCTGAGCATCGGTGATCACGGTGGACAGAGCGTTCCCGCCAGTGAAGTCGATTCTCCCGACACCGCTCATGTCGATCACCAGGTGCTCGAGATCGGGATGCTCCGCCAGTTTGTCGATCAGGAGATTGGTGAGTTGCGGTGTGGAGGCAAAGTAGATCACGCCGTTCGGCTCGATCTCGAGCACGTCCTCGCGGATGCGAACTTCGACATCCAGACGCAGTTCACGTCCCAGATGCACGGCAACGGCCAAAGCGATTCCGACCAGCACGGCGATGTCGATTCTGGGCGAGAGACCGATTGTTGCGACCAGAGTCACCACCGCCACTCCAGCTTGCAGTCGAGAACGCCTCCAGATTCTCGCTACCTCACGGGGCTTGATCAGCCGGGCGGCGGCGGTGATCACGATTGCCGCGAGGACGGCTGACGGGAGGCCCTCCAGAAGTCCGGCGAGCGGAACAGATGCGAGGACGGCGAGCCCTGTGAATGCCCCGCTCCACCTGGACCTTGCCCCAGCCAGCTTGTTCAGTGAGCTTCTCGCGAAGGAGCCTCCCACAGGGAAGCCGCCGGCGAGCCCGGAGGCGATGTTGGCCGCCCCTTGAGCGACGAACTCGCGGCTTGGGTCCCACTTCTCCCGGTCCTCGGCGGCGAATGCGCTTGCGATAGCCGCTGCCTCGGTGAAGCCGACCAGCGCGATCACCAGGCCAGGTATGAGCAGGCTGGCGATGTCACCCCAGGGCAGGTCCAGACTCAATCCGGGAAGACCTGTCGGGATGTCGCCGACGACCTGCCCTTCAAAATCGATTGCCGCGCTGACGATCGTGGCCACGACAATCGTGATGAGCACGCCGGGAAAGCGCGGTCCAAGTAGTCGAGACACGAGGATCACTGCGATCGTTCCGAATCCGAACACAATGGCTCCTGTACTCCAGTCGGCTGGGCTCGTGATGGAGCGCCATGCCTCGACCAGGAGTCCCGAATCTCCCCGCTCCACGCCAAGCAGTGTCGGGAGTTGTGAGGCTGAGATGAGAGTCGTCGCCCCTATCGTGAACCCGACCATCACCGGCTTGGACATGAAGTGGGCGACAAACCCCAGATTGGTCAGACCGATACCTATCCGTATCACTCCGACGATGAGCGCGAGGAGCGCGGCCAGAGCTATGTAGCGGCTCGTGAAAGGGGTGGCGATCACGGAGAGCGCTCCGAAGGTCAGCAGTGCCGTCATGGCCACCGGCCCGGTCTGCAGATAGCGGCTGGATGCGAAAGGAGCCGCAGCGATAGTGGGAAGACCGGCTGCGAGCAGGCCAACGTAAGGGGGAACACCGGCGATGACCGCATAGGCCAGCGCCTGCGGTACGAGGATCAACGCCACTGACACCCCGGCGATCAGGTCGCTGCTGACGGCGCCTCCGGTCCACTGAAGATGCGGGACCGGGCGACTCAAGGGGTCACCCGGTCAGGGCGCACTCGTTCCGGCCTACCTCGAGCTCCTGGACTTGTTCCGCCGTTGGCTTGTCCCATCCCATGTTGATCCGGCGTATCTCGGAGTATTCACCAGGGGGTGTGCCGAGGTGTTCCACAACATAGGAGACGAAATCCATCTCATCGGGAATCGAGACCACGGGGTCATTCACCAACAGGTCGCCGAGTCTCCGTCGGAGCGTCCCATCATCTAGCGATTCTGCCCGTGACGTGTAGTGGGCAGGACACACCTCCAGATCGTGGTCGAGAGCAGCGAGGCGGTCGTGAATCGTATGAAACAGGTCGCGAGCCCAGGGCTCGGTTTCACCTCCGAGATCCGGCCGGCCGATACCCGTAACGAACACGGCGTCTCCGGTCAGCAAAAACCGGCCATCCACTTCGAGGGAGGTTGACCCCGGAGTGTGACCCGGTGTCGCTACCGATCTCACGATCAGCCTCACATTCCCAAACTCGAAGACCTCGCCATCTCGAAGGGGCTCGTAGTCCATATCGGCGCCCTCAGCGTCCCCTTCGGCTATGTGATAGGTCGCGCCGGTCCTTTGAGCTAGCTCGGCGGCCAGAGAGACGTGATCAGCATGAAGGTGGGTGTCGAACACGTGAGTGATGGGTGCGTCCATCTCTTCAGAGACTTGCAGGTAGGCCTCGAGATCGGCAGCCGGGTCGATAACGGCCATCTCCGCTCCCCGTTCCCCGATTGCATACGAGAGGCACGCCTTGGCGATCCTGTCCAACTGGATCATGAACTCCTCACCATCGTCGTGCATGGTGTGGGGGACCAGAGTCGTGGCCCAGGCGTCCATCCCTCCATCGAGATTGACCATCTTCGACAGTCCAAGGACGTCCACAACCAGGTCGGAGGAGTCGCCCTTGGCGCATACAACGACGACATCACGCTCGGATGGGATCAGAGACCTGGTGTCCTCGTCCTGTTCGATGGCTGTCCAGTAGGGGACGTTGACCGTTTCAGGTCGGATCTTGCCTTCGATCTGCCAGCGCGCAAACTGATCCGGGGCGCGAACGTCCAATATGAACGGAGCGAGGTTCGGATCGTCTACCTTGCGGGCCAGTTCCTTGGTGGTTATCGACTTGGCCATATATGCCTCTCGGTATATGCGCTGATTCGCATATAACCGTAGTCCTATTTAGCAGGCCAGGGCAAGGAGCGGAGGGTCAGCCGGCTTGAGCTATAACCTGATCACGCATGACCTCCAGGAGCAGGTCGAGCGCCATGTTGATCTTCTCAGAGGCAACGCCGTAGTAAACGCGCTGTGCGTCGCGCCGTGTCACGACAAGACCCTTCTCCCTCAGGACGGCAAGATGCTGGGAGACGTTGCTTTGAGGGAGCTCAATCAAGTCACAAATCTCGGAAACAGACTTCTCACCGTTGCGGAGCGCGTCGAGGATCAGCAGTCGCTTGGGGTCGGCCAGTCCCTTGCAGACGCTGGCATGCAGCTCGTAATACTCGTCACGAAGTGTTGGCACGTTTCTCTCTCGTTTCTGCCCTTCGGACCACCTTAGGCGACATCGCGCGCCCCGGCATGTCTAGTATGCGTAGGCGTGCATATGCATAGAAGTGCATCTGCGGACAGGAGGAGTCCTCATGACCACTGAGACTAGTGACGAAGCCGCTCTGAAATCGGCTGTCGAGGAGGCTTTCGAGGAGGAGAAGACGCCGGAGAAGATGGTGATCATCGCCGCATCCGGGGACCTGGACAAGGCATGGCCGGTGATGATCCTTGCTACCACGGGCGCCGCCTACGGGATGGACGTCACCGTGTTCTTCACGTTCTGGGGACTTGGCATCCTCAAGAAGCCGGGCACCGGGCTGACTGGAGAGGATTGGCGTCAGAAGATGCTCGCCGCTTTCAATCGCGGGTCGACCTCCCATCTCGGGCTCTCCAAGCTTCACTTCGCCGGTATGGGGCCCGCAATGATGAAAGGCCTAGCCGACAAGTACAACGTCGCATCGGTACAGGAGTTGCTCGAGACCGCCCAGGACATGGGGGTCAAACTCTGGCCGTGTCAGATGACCATGGACCTCATGGGCATATCACGGGACGACATGATCGACGGTCTCGACAAGCCTGCCGGAGCGGGCTCGGCGATAAGCCTCATGAAAGAGGCTTCGATCAGCTTGTTCATTTGAAAGGAAGAGATATGGCAGACATCACAGTCGACGCTCGCAACCTCCAATGCCCTATGCCAGTGCTCAAGGTCGCCAAGGCCATGAAGGACGTCAGGTCCGGGCAGACGATCGAGCTGATCGCCACCGACAAAGGAGCTCTGTCTGACATCCCGGCGTGGGCCAACGACATGGGCCACTCCCTCAAGGAGCAGTTCGAGGAAGACTCGGAGTTCCATTTCATTCTCGAGAAGTCCTGAATAGCCAGGCCTGCCGATATCCGTTAGAAAGCTGATGCCAGCAACCGTGGGGAGCGTCTCCTGAAGTACGGCTTCGTCATCGACCAGGACGTCTGCATCGGGTGTCATGCGTGCACGGTTGCATGCAAGACCGAGCATCAGGTCCCTCTGGGTGTGGACCGCACCTGGGTCAAGTACATCGAGAAGGGCACCTGGCCGGACACCAAGCGCTTCTTCTCGGTGCTTCGATGCAATCACTGCACCGATGCTCCTTGCGTTGCGATCTGCCCGACTCAAGCTCTGTTCAAGCGGGAGGACGGGATCGTTGACTTCGATACCGATCGGTGCATCGGATGCAAGTCGTGCATGCAGGGTTGTCCATATGACGCTTTGTATATCGACCCACACGAGAATACGGCGCAGAAGTGCAACTACTGCGCTCATCGGACTGATGTGGGGTTGGAGCCGGCTTGTGTCATCGTCTGCCCGGAGCAAGCGATCATCGCGGGTGACATGGATGATCCAACGACAAAGATCTCCAGGATGGTGGCCACGGAGAAGCTGACTGTCCGGGCACCCGAGCAAGGCACCGGTCCGAATGTGTTCTACAAGGGTGTCGAGTCGTCGAATCTGGATCCGGCACGCTCCGGGAAACTGTCCGACTCGGGGGTCTGGCGTGACGCTCCGGCTGTCTCGGGCTCTTGGATGTCCGTCGACCTGACGCCAGGGCCTCCTGAAGAGCCGATCGGCACGCACGGGGATGTCTCTTCGCCTTCACCGCCGGTGAGGGTCGAGTCGAATGGCGGTCCTCCGCGGGTCGTCTACAACACCGACCACCCGGCTCCGTGGGGTTGGAAAGTGAGTTCCTACTTCTTGACCAAGGGCATCGCCGCCGGGATCGCCGTTGCAGCGGCTGTCGCCTTGTTCGCCGGAGTCGGTACTGACTCGGTCTGGATGAGCTGGCTCGCTCCGCTGATCGCTGGCCTGTTCATCCTCCTCACGGGTGTGTTGTTGGTGTGGGACTTGAAGCGTCCCGACCGGT
>QQVI01000029.1 GCA_003388545.1 Actinomycetota bacterium | reverse complement strand
TTGAGCCGTTGGATGCAGAGGACCCAGGAGTTAGGCCTCACGGAGTCGCCCGCATCCTGAGCACCTCCGGGTGATGGTCATCGGAGCCCGTACATGACGGTGGTACCGACGAGGTATAGAAGAATTACTAGCGCCGAGTCCACACCCATCCTGAACACGACACGTTTCGGCCGCTGCAGGATCCCGGCGACATAGGTTCCTGTCAGGAGGATGCCGAGGAGCGCGGCAAAGGAAGAAAAGCTCCCCACCTGTCCGAGTATTGCTCCCTCGGTATAGAAGACGTCGGCAATGAACAGGAATCCGGCATCTAGGAGGTTTGTGCCGAAGATGTTTGAGAAGGCCAGTTTGTGTCGCCCCAGCCTCACGGCCTCCATTGTGGTGCTCAGCTCCGGCAGGGAGGTGACGGCTGCCAGAAGGATGGCCCCGACGAAGCTCGCTCCCAGCGCGCTCTGCGTCGCTATCGCATCGGCCAATCGGGTCACCGTGAAGCCCGCAATTACGACCACCAGGCCGGTCAAGGCTGTCAGTGCGAGCAGTCGAGTCGTGGTCCATTCAGACGTGCCCTTTGCTGCGGGCTCGATGTCTGGGCCCTCAGCCGGCGCGTCAGAGCTGTCTTGGGTGTGCTCCCAGTAAGGATGCTCCTCGTAGCGGTGGATGGCGGCCAGCACCACGATAACCACGACGAATAGCGCAGTGGTCCACAGATCAATTCCCAAGGCCACGATCGAGCCCGCCGTGATCCCAGCAGCGGCCAATGCCAGCACGATCATGAGTCCATTTCCTTGCAGGAGGAGCGAGGCCGTGCCGGCCAGGGTTGAAAGTCCGCGCTCGCCAATTAGGGCGTCGGCGAGAGCGAGGATGGCTATCTGCATCGCCACTCCTCCGAGGACATTGTTGACGGCCAGAGCGGGATCGCCGCTGACCGCAGCGGTTGTAATCGTCGCCAGCTCAGGGAGAGAGGTGATTCCTCCTAGAACGAGAGCACCGACGAGAGCCTGGCCGAGGCCCGTGCGAGAGCCGATCGCGTCGGCATACCTGGTCAGGCGGGTGCCGGCGAGCCAGACGACAACGCCGGCGCCCAGAAACCAGGCTGATGTTCAGCCAGAGCGGGTTCTCGGCCAGTGGAAGCATCAAGGATGTGTTGGCCCTACCCGACAGGCGCGCTTTCTACTCCTTTATGCCGCCCCGAGCGGGTCTCGGTTTCATCCCGGGGTCGGCGGGGTAGGGCAAGCTTTGACGTCGCAAACGGGAGACTCGCATGATGTCCAGGCAGTCCGGCAGTGAAACAGAGCCCAACGAAACAGAGCACAACGAAACAGAGCCCAACGAGCAGACACAACCGTCGGGAATGAGCTATTGGCGATTCGGAGCAATGATCGCTACGTCCGTCGCGGTGATGTATGCGCTGACGTATCTCAACACCTTCGAGCTCAGCCATGTCATGTGGAGCGAAGAGCGGCTGTACATGGTCCTGATAATGGGAGCGTCCATGTCCGTCATCATGCTCAGCTTCATGCTGCCGATGTACAGCAACCGCCGACGAAACATAGCGATCTTCGCCGGCAGTCTGATCGTCTTTCTCGGAGCTCTTTGGATCGTGAGGAGCCAGGCGCCGATCGAGGAAGAGGCTTACATGAGCTCCATGATCCCTCATCACTCGATCGCGATCCTCACCAGTGAGCGCTCCAACATCGAGGATGTTCGAGTGTGTCGTCTCGCGGTGGAGATCATCGAGGCACAGAACCGGGAGATCGCCGAGATGAAGTGGCTGATCGACGACATCGAGGAGAACGGTGTGGCCGACTCGACCACGGAGGCAGAGGCTCGTCCCGTGCCCGAGTTCTCGGCTGGAAGCATTCGCACCTGCGCAGGCGGCTGAAAGAAGCCATCCCCTTCCCTTGACGGTGTCTCCTTGCTCGTATACTATACCCCCCTAAGGTATTTAGGAGATGGCAATGCACGGCTACGTGATGAACAAGGACCAGTACTTGAGACGTCTGGCGAGGATCGAAGGGCAGGTTCGTGGTCTGCAGCGCATGATCGACGAAGACACCTACTGCATAGACGTCCTCACTCAGGTGAATGCGGTCAACGCAGCCCTAAAAGGCGTGGCGCTCGGCTTACTCGATGAGCACGTCCGCCATTGTGTGCGAGAAGCCACCGAGGCCGGAGACGCAGCGAACACCGATCGAATGGTGACGGAGGCGACCAAGGCCATAGAGCGCCTGGTTCGCTGAGTGTCAGAACCAAATGGAGGTCAATTGAGATGAACCAAGTGAAAGAGCATCGCGAGCCACGCGATGCTGCAACCTCTACCTTGCCGGGCCATGCTCATGGCCACCACGGCCGGGACCATGATGCGTCCGGTGCCCACGACGTTCACGACAAGCATGAAGGCCACAGCCCTGGGATGTTTCGTGATCGTTTCTGGCTGTCGCTCCTGCTGACTCTCCCAGTCGTCTACTTCTCCAAGATGATCCAAGAGTGGTTCGGTTACACGGCTCCGACCTTTCCTGGTTCGGAGTGGGTGGCGCCGATTCTGGGCTCGGTGATCTTCGTCTATGGGGGCTCACCGTTCCTCAAGGGCGCCGCCCAGGAGATCCGATCGCGTCAGCCCGGGATGATGCTGCTCATAGGGATGGCAATCACCGTCGCCTTCGTCGCATCTGCAACAACCACACTCGGTTGGTTCGACCTCGAATTCTGGTGGGAACTGGCCGCTTTGATCACGATCATGCTCTTGGGCCACTGGATGGAGATGAGAGCAATCGGTCAGGCGCGCGGGGCGTTGTCGGCGTTGGCGGATCTGCTGCCCGATGATGCGGAGAGAGTCGTGGGTGACGGGGTTGAGACGATCCCTGTCGGGCAACTCGAAGTTGGTGACACCGTTCTGGTTCGACCCGGTGGCCGCATCCCTGCCGACGGCGAGATCTTGTCAGGAGACGTTGAAGTCGACGAGTCAATGGTGACCGGCGAGTCCCAGCCCGTGAGCAAGGCACCTGGTGATCGGGTGGTCGCCGGCACCGTCGCGACGGACAACTCGGTCAGAGTTCGGGTGGAAGCGGTAGGAGAGAACACCGCCCTCGCCGGCATTCAGAGGCTGGTCGCTCAGGCCCAGGAGTCGAGATCGCGAGCTCAAGTCCTCGCCGACCGGGCAGCTGCTTGGCTCTTCTACATCGCGGTGGCATCGGCAGCCGTGACCGTTGTGGTGTGGCTATTCGTTGGTCGCGCTGATGAGGCAGTGGTGCGGACGGTGGCGGTGCTCGTCATCGCCTGCCCCCATGCACTAGGTCTCGCCATACCACTAGTCATCTCGATCTCAACCGGCATGGCCGCACGGAACGGGATCCTCGTCAAAGATCGCCTTGCTTTGGAGCGCATGCGCAACGTGGATGTCGTCCTTTTCGACAAGACAGGCACGTTGACGAAGGGAAGCCATCGGGTGAGTGGCATAGCGTCACTCGACGGGGACGATGCTCGGGTTCTCGACATGGCGGCTGCCGTGGAGTCTGACTCCGAGCACCCATTGGCCAGGGCCATCGTCGCTGCAGCTCGAGAGAACGGCAAAATGCGGACCGCCACCGAGTTCAAGTCGATGAGCGGCCGTGGTGTCGAGGCCCTGATCGAAGGAGAGCGGATAGCGGTCGGTGGGCCGGCTCTGATCAGGGAACGGGATCTTTCAGTGCCCGATCAATTCACATCCAGCGTTGAGGAGTGGAAGAAGCGGGGCGCGGCCGTGCTTTATGTGATCGAAGGCGGGCTCATAACAGGCGCTTTGTCACTCGAAGACGAGATTCGGCCAGAATCGCGCGAGGCGGTCGAGCAGCTACATCGGCTCGGCGTCGACGTGGCAATGATCACCGGTGACGCCCGCCAGGTGGCAGAAGCGGTCGGTTCGGAATTGGGCATCGATCAGGTTCTCGCCGAGGTTCTTCCGGAGGACAAGCACTCCAAGGTGGAGGAACTGCAGAAGCAGGGTATGAAGGTGGCGATGGTGGGTGACGGGGTCAACGACGCACCGGCACTCGCCCAGGCCGATGTCGGCATCGCTATCGGAGCTGGGACAGACGTTGCCATCGAGTCGGCGGGGATCGTGTTGGCATCCGATGATCCCAGGGGAGTTGTCGGGATTCGCAAACTGTCCGAGGCGGGATACCGCAAGATGCTGCAGAACCTCGCCTGGGCTGCCGGCTACAACGTTTTGGCGATACCCGCCGCGGCCGGCGCTTTCGCCTGGGCCGGGTTCGTCCTGCCTCCAGCGGCGGCTGCGGTCCTCATGAGCGCATCGACCGTGATCGTTGCAATCAACGCTCAGTTCCTGAGACGATTGGAACTGAGGCCGGTGGCATGAGGTTGCCCGCCGTGCTTCTCGCTATTTGTCTGATTGTCGCAGCCTGCACGACGGAGGTGGAAGTCTCGGGCATCGAACCACAGGATCCAGTGTTGGTCGAGCTCGGTGCCGAGCTGTACTCATCCAACTGTGCTGGTTGCCACGGACAGGATCTCCGCGGCACGGAGCAAGGGCCGTCCCACCTATCGGAAGTCTACGAACCGGCTCACCATGGCGACGGTGCATTCCTCGCCGCAGTATCCCGTGGTTCGCCGCAGCACCACTGGAACTTCGGGCCCATGCCACCGGTTCCGGGCCTCAGTGCCGAGGATGTGGAGGCCATCGTCGCATTTGTCCGGGAACAGCAACGTCTCGAAGGTTTCGAGGAGTACCCGCCAGAGTGAGTCCAGCCAAAGGGTATTTGGACCCTAAATAGGCAGCGCCAGGCTTGGGACAATGACTGCAGTCCGAAAGGAGAAGTCACTTGTCCACGTCAACACAAGCAGCGTACCCAGCACGCCTCGAGGTCGACTACCCCGAACAGCTGGATCGCTTCACTACTTTTGTCCGTATCCTCTGGGCGATACCGATCATCTTGATCTACTCGCTGCTCTCGGCCACGGGGACGACTACGACGAGAGTTGTGACCGACACCGGTGAGACAATTTCTGAGTGGTCGAGGTCGGGAGGTGGGATCCTGGGCGGGCTCTTCATTGCCACGATGCTCATGATCGTGTTCCGTCAACGGTATCCGCGATGGTGGTTCGACTTCGCACGTGAGCTCACCCGGTTTGGTGCTCGGGTCTGGGCGTACATAGCGCTTCTGACAGACCTTTACCCGTCGACGGTCGAGGAACAGGCCGTGCACTTAGAACTCGGATACCCCGAAGTCGAGCGCGATCTCAACCGTTGGCTGCCCCTCGTGAAGTGGCTCTTGGCGATCCCTCACTTCGTAGTCCTCTTCTTCCTGTTGATCGGGGTTGTCCTGGCGATCGTCGTTGCCTGGTTCGCCATCCTCTTCACCGGCAGGTACCCCCGAGGCCTCTTCGAC
>QQVI01000315.1 GCA_003388545.1 Actinomycetota bacterium | reverse complement strand
GGGGAGGTTTTCAACGAGGTGGACGAAGCCCCGACCCTCTTCTCCGAGCAGATTCGACACCGGAACAGCGAGATCGTCGAAGAAGAGCTCGGCAGTGTCTTGGGCATGCAGGCCGATCTTGTCCAGATTGCGACCCCTGGTGAACCCCTCCATGCCCTCTTCGAGGACCAAGAGGCTCATTCCCGCGTGTCGCTGGCCCGGGTCGGTCTTGACCGCAGTGATAACGAGATCAGAGTTGATGCCGTTGGTGATGAAGGTCTTCGAGCCGTTCACCACGTAGTGGTCGCCATCCCGAATCGCGGTGGTTGAAATCCCGGCCAGATCCGACCCAGCCCCTGGCTCTGTCATCGCGATGGCCGCCATGAGGTCTCCTGACGCCATGCCCGGCAGCCAGCGTTGCTTCTGCTCGTCTGTGGTCAGACGCAGGAAGTAGGGGAGGCAGACGTCGTTGTGCAGTGTGATGCACATTCCGGAAGCGAGCGCATCGCCTCGGACCAGCTCCTCGACGACCACTGTGTTGAATCTGAAGTCATCGGTGCCCCCGCCACCGAACTCCTCCGGGATCGCCATTCCGAGAAGACCTGCCTGGCCGGCCTTCCGGAACATCTCCTTGTCAACGATGCCTGCGGACTCCCAGAGCTCGACATTGGGCGCGACCTCTTTGTCGACGAACTCCCGGACCGTCTCCCTGAACAGCTCGTGGTCGACGTCGAAGAGCTGTCGGTCCACGATCCTCAGACTCCTTGGTACAGACTCTCTATTTCCGCTGAGTATTTCTCGAGCACGACGTTCCGCTTGAGTTTCAGTGACGGAGTCACCTCGCCCGAGTCCGGCGTCCACTCGTCACCCACAATGACCCATTTCTTGATCTGCTCCACGCGGGCGACCTCCTGGTTGGCGGCCTCGACAGCGTTGGCGATCTCCTCCTGGACCGCGGGGAGCTCGGCGAAGGACTTCAGATCTTGATACTCGAGACCGTGGGATTCGGCCCAGATCGGCGCTTCTTCGTGGTCGAGCGCAACGATCATCGTGAGGAACTTGCGACCGTCGCCGACCATGCACGCCTTCGACACGAGCGGGTGATTGCCCAGAAGTGTCTCCAGTTTGGCCGGGGCGATGTTCTTTCCCGCAGCCGTGATGATGATGTCCTTCTTCCTGCCCACGATCCAGAGGAAGCCATCTTCGTCGATACGGCCCAGGTCGCCGCTGTGCAGCCAGCCATCCTCATCGAAGGTCTCTGCGCTGGCCTCGGGCAGCTTGTAATAGCCGGCGGTGATGACGCCACCGCTCATGAGCACCTCGCCATCGTCATCGATGCGGACGCCTACCCCCGGAAGTGGCCGTCCCACGGAGCCGATCTTGGCGGCGCCAGGCACGTTGCTCGTCGCCGGTCCTGTCGTCTCTGACATGCCATACAGCTCGAAGAGTGGGATACCGATCGTCTGGAAGAACCTCACCAGGTCCGGATTGATGGGGGCCGCCGCCGTGATGGCGATCTCGACACTCTCCATACCGAGCCCTTCCCGTACCTTGGAGAGTGCGATCTTGTCGAGGATCCCCGCAAGGGCGCTTCCCGACCCCCCATTCTCTTCCGCAGCGACCCGTGCGGCGTTCGCCTCCAAAGCCTTGTTGAGGAGGAATCCTTTGACTCCACTGGCTTCTTCGAACCTGGCCAGGAGACGTGAGTGGAACTTCTCATACACCCGAGGAACACCGACGAATAGCGTCGGTCGCGCCTCCTGGATGTACTCGAGGACACCGGCGAGGTTGGGACAGAACCAGACCTCTCCCGCCAGATAGGTGCCGAGATAGTGGGTGGCCAGTCTTTCCGCTATGTGAGCCAGGGGAAGGTACGAGACCATGCGAGCCCCAAGCTTCAGATTGGCGCCGCGGCGAAGGCACTCGACGGTCCACACCACGTTGTGCTGGCTGATCATCACACCCTTCGGGGTGCCGGTGGTCCCGGACGTGTAGATCAGCGTTGCGAGCGTGTCGGGCGTGATCGAGTCCACCGCACGGTTTATGACATCCGGATCGTCCTGGAGCTTCTGAGTGCCACGCGCCAACAGTTCGTCCCAGGACAGAACCCAGTCGGCGGTGTCGTAGTTCTCCGCCCCAGACATCAACACCACATACTCGAGGTTGGGAAGCTCGGAGCGGATCTCTTCCCAACGCTTCATGAATTCGAGGTCTTCGAGGATTGCGACGGTGGCGTTGCAGTTGTCGGCGATGTATTGGATCTGGCTCGCCGCAAGTGTTGAGTAGATGGTGACGGGGGTCGCCCCGGAGTGGACCACTGCGTAGTCGGCGATGACGTGCTCCGGGCGGTTCCCGGCCATGATGGCGACAAATTCGTCCTTCTCGACACCCAGAGAGGCGAGTCCGGCCGCGGCCTGATGAACAACATCGCGATACCGAGCCCAAGTGAGGTGCTCGAATTGGCCGTTCTTCTTCCAATGGATCGCGGGCTTATCCCCATGACGGTCTGCGTTGCGGTTGAAGTAGTCGACGATCGTCTTTCCCTCGACCACAGCATCGATCTCGGCGCGCTCTGAGAGCACCGCTTCCTGGTTCATCGTTCCTCCGTCATGTCAGGCAACAGCTCCGTCCCCACGGAGCTTACCGATCCTCTCCTCGCTATATCCCAGGGATGCGAGCACCTCGTCTGTCTGTTCTCCTGGAGCCACCGGGCTCGACGGCATCGCTGTCGGAGTCGAAGAGAACCTCGGGGCGGGCGCCGGCTGTGTCACCCCTCCCACATCTATGAAAACGCCGCGTTCCTCGTTGTGGGGGTCCGATCGAGCTTCGAGGAGCGATCTCACCGGGGCAACGCAGCCATCCGTTCCAGCGAAGATCTCAATCCACTCCTCCTGTGTCCTTCCAGCGAATGTGTCGGCGAACAACTGCCGCATAGCCGGCCACTGCCGGCGGTCATATTGCGCGGCGTCCCAGGCGACGTCGAGACCCTCGAGGAGTGCGGTGAAGAATTGTGGCTCGAGTGCTCCTACCGCCATGTGCTTCGAGTCCGAGGTCATGTATGTCGTGTAGAAGGGCGCCGCGCCGTCGAGCACATTGGAGCCCCGTCTGTCTTCCCACAGGCCCCCGTCCAACATGCCATGGATGCTCGCGCTCAGCAGTGCGGCACCATCGACCATCGCCGCATCCACCACCTGACCGACGCCGGTGGCTCGCGCCTGCACCAATCCGGCCACGACGCCAAGGGCCAGGAGCATCCCACCCCCACCGAAATCCCCGATCATGTTGAGAGGCACCACAGGCTCGTCCTCAGGACCTATCGCATGAAGCAACCCCGAGACGGCTATGTAGTCGATGTCATGACCAGCAGCTCGAGCGTAGGGCCCATCCTGGCCCCATCCGGTCATCCTTCCGTATACGAGTGACGGATGAGCTGCCAGGCACTCCGCAGGCCCAACTCCCAGCTTCTCGGCAACACCCGGCCGAAATCCCTCGATGAGCGCGTCGGAAGTCGCCACCAGATCGAGCACGACTCCGGGACCGTCCTCGTGCTTGAGATCGACGATGAGCGACTTCTTCCCCCTCCCATGGACGTCATGGGCGGGGTCGGGGAGGAATCCCATGCGGCCCGGCGTAGATCTGTCGATGCGGACGACCTCTGCGCCGAGATCCGCCAGCACCATCCCGCAAAAGGGCGCCGGCCCCAGCCCGGCCAGCTCTATGACTTTCACACCTTCCAATGGCCCCGGCATGCGGCGAGAGAGTAGCAAGGGCGTAGAACACGTCTTCCCGTGCCTTGTGGGGCGTCTTCAGGAGAACCGGAGCTAGGGAACCTGAGAACTCAGCTGAATCTGATCCTGGGGTCGAGCCAGCCGTAGACGATGTCGGCGAGCATGTTGAAGAAGATGATCGCAACGGCCGTGACCATCATCCAGGCCATGAGCGTGTAGACCTCACCACGGTTGAGGGCGTCGATGAACAGCTTGCCCATGCCGGGCCAGGCGAAGATGGTCTCCGTTATCACCGCTCCACCCAGGACAGCCCCGAAGTTGAGTGCGGCGACCGTGACAACCGGTATCAGCGCGTTGCGCAGCCCGTGTTTCATCGTCACTGTGAACTCCTTGACCCCCTTGGCCCGTGCCGTCCGGATGTAATCGGAGTGGAGCACTTCGAGCATGGATGCCCTCTGGAAGCGCGAGAACGTTGCTATCGAGACGTATGAAAGGGTCACGATCGGGAGAGCCATGTGCTGGATTCGGTCGAGGAACGGATTGGCGGCGTCCAGCGATGAGATACCAAATGTGTAGACCAGCCGAATCCCGGTCGAGAGGAAGAAAGCAGTGGCCAGGGCCTGCAGGATCAGGGCGAACCAGAAGATCGGCACCGAGAACCCGAAGAACGAGATCGTGGTCGTCGCGTAGTCGAAGAAGCTGTATTGCCTCTTTGCCGAGAAGACGCCGAGGACCACGGCAAGCACTACTGCGATCAGTTGGGAGATGAAGACGAGTTGCAGCGTGTTCCCAATCGCGCGTGACAGCTCAGGCCAGATCGGCTGATCACCGAGGGCCGTGTTGCCGAATTGGTCGAAGAAGGCGTCCTTCAACCAGAATCCGTACTGCACGATCAATGGGTCGTCGAGGTGTTTGCGGTCGATGATGTTCTGGATCGTCTGCTGGCTCACGTTGGGTTGGAGCCGGATCTGGGACACCGGATCGGTGACTGCGGTCATCCCGAAGAACACCAGCATTGTGGCCGCGAGGAGCACCGGGATGCTGTAGAGCAACCGCCGTGCGATGAACGTACCCATTGTCTGCCTCTCGTCCTACGGAGTAGCAATGGTCTATGCCGCATGGCGGCAGATCATTTCACCGAAGAGTCGATTGCCTCAGTTGGCCTCGGACTTCGAGATGACCTCGACCGGTGCAGCGAAGTGGCATGCGCTGAGATGCCCGAATTGCTCGATGAGGGGTGGCTCTTCCTCGGCGCAGATGTCCTGAGCCTTCCAGCAGCGTGTGCGGAAGACGCAGCCCGACGGCGGGTTGGCCGGATTGGGAACGTCACCGCGAAGAACGATCCTCTCCCTTCCCTCTCGTCGGCGGGGGTCTGGGATGGGCACCGCTGAGAGCAACGCCTGGGTATAGGGATGCGTCGGATTCTCGAAAATCTCCTCACGAGTGCCCAGCTCGACGATGTGGCCCAGGTACATCACACCAACACGATGGGAGATGTGACGAACCACCGACAGGTCGTGCGCGATGAAGAGATAGGACAGGTCGAGCTCCCCCTGGATCTCCTGCAACAGGTTGATGACTTGGGCTTGGATCGACACGTCGAGCGCAGAGACGGGCTCATCGAGAAGGAGCATCGTCGGGTTGAGCGCCAGGGCGCGAGCGATCCCGATACGTTGGCGCTGGCC
>QQVI01000134.1 GCA_003388545.1 Actinomycetota bacterium | reverse complement strand
AGGTCGTTCATGGCACCTCCCGGCGAGATCAGAGTGAGGTTCACCGCATTGAGCATCAGCTCGATGCACATGAACATGACGAGGGCGTTTCGCCGCGACAGCATCCCGAGGGCCCCGATGACGAAGAGGACCGCCGCAAGGGTCATGTACCAGCTCGGGTCAACCATCAGTGCTCTCCCGGCGCCGATAGTGGGCAAGGGCGATGGCGCCGGCGGCGGCAATGGTGAGCAACAGCGCAGTCGCCTCGAAGGCGAGCACCCAGTCGGTGAACAGAGGCTCGGCTACGGCCTGAATCGTCCCGTTGGTTACCTCCGGGATGACTGCTCCGGATGCCGGAACCCAGTCGAAGTCGCCGAAGGCGGTGAGCGCGGCCGCCATGACGACAATCACACCCGCGAGCACGCCGACGACCGGGCGTTGGAAGCGGAGGTTCTCCTCCCGATTCTCCTCTTTGTCGACTCCTATCAGCATGATGACGAAGAGGAACAGCGTCAGGACAGCCCCGGCATAGACGATCACCTGCACGGCAGCGACGAAGTGGGCCAGTTGCAACACATAGAGCACCGCAACGGCGAACAGGGTGCCGAGAAGCCCGATGGCCGAATAGACAGGGTTGCGGGCCATCACGACCGTGATTGCCCCTGCGATTGCAGCAAGGCCCATGAGCACGAAGATGATCGTCTCAACCATCGTCGCCCTCACTCGCCCGGTCTCGCTCTTCCTGTGAAGGCTCGGGGTCCCAAGACGCTGCGCCCGGGGTGCCCTGCCACATCTGAACGCCCTCGTAGGCGGCGACGCCGGACGGTGCGGTTGCCCGAAGCCATCCGTCGGCGGTGTTCAACTCATCCAGATCGGCCAATTCGTCGTCGGGGAACATGTGCGGCACCTTGCCCGACTCGTCCATCAGAAGCTCTTTGCGGGTGTAGATGGCGTCTTGGCGGTTGGTGGTGGACATCTCGAAGAGGTGAGTCATCGTGATGGCCTCGGTCGGACAGGCCTCGACGCACAGCCCACAGAAGATGCACCGGAGCATGTTGATCTCGTAGACGTACCCGTACCTCTCGCCGGGGCTGACCGGGCTCTCCGGGTCGTTCTCTTTCCCGCGCACATAGATGCAGTCGGCCGGGCAGGCGCCTGCGCATAGCTGGCATCCAATGCACTTCTCCATCCCGTCCGGGTAGCGATTGAGGACATGCCTCCCGTGGAATCGCTGAGGCTTGTGCCTCATCTCCTTCGGATATTCGGTGGTCACCAGCCCCGAGCCTCCAATGGTTTTCAGCATCGTGCTGCCGGTGACTTTCAGTCCTCTCCAGAGCTCACTCAACAATCCCATGACTAACCCCAGGGCACTCCAAATTGACGGAAGGCGATTACGAAGGTCGAGAGGATCAGCCAGCCGAGCGCTCCGGGGATGAGTCGTTTCCAACCCAGTGACATCAGCTGGTCGTACCGGAGCCGGGGAAGAGTCGCCCGGATCCAGAAGAAGAGGAACACGATGGCGTATGTCTTGAGAAGGAAGTAAACGGTGGGGAGGATGCCCGAGATGATGGCGGGAACCGAACCCTCGAAAGTGGGGCCATTCCATCCACCGAGGAACAGCGTGGCGGCTATCGCCGACATCGAGAAGATGTTGACGTATTCGGCCAGGAAGAACATGGCGAAGCGCATGCCCGAGTACTCGGTGTGGAATCCGCCGACCAGTTCCTGTTCCGCCTCGACCAGGTCGAACGGCGCCCGGTTGGTCTCGGCCACGATGGCGATCAGGAAGATGAGAAAGGCAACTATCTGGGGGAAGATGTTCCAGCGCGGGATGAAGCGGGCGACGGGTTCGAAGGCGGGGATGATGTCTCCCCAGGTCCCCGACTGACGCTCGACAATCTCGGCTAGCGAGAGAGTCCCGCCATCACCCTGGGTGGCGCTGAACATGACCACGGCGACCATCGCCAGTCCCATTGCTGCCTCATAGGAGATCGCCTGTGCCGTTGCGCGAACTCCACCGATGAGCGGGTACTTCGACCCCGAAGACCAGCCTGCGAGAACCACGGCGTAGACCGCCATCGAAGACATGGCGAGTATGAAGAGAAGCCCGACGTTGAGGTCGGCTCCCTGAAGGGCCACTTCCTGATCCCCGATCATGAACGGGGCTCCCCAGGGGACCATCATGAAGATCAGGAACGCCGGCACCACGGCGAGGAACGGGGCGAGGACATACATGCCCAACTCGACTTTGCGCGGTGTCACCGACTCCTTGAAGAAGAGCTTCAACCCATCGGCCACGGTTTGCAGGATCCCGTAGGGGCCGGCTCGGTTGGGGCCGATCCGGCTCTGCATGTCGGCGACAACCTTTCGCTCGAGCCAGACGTTGACGATGGTCAGGACGAGCAGGAGCCCGAACGTGAGGACCACGCGGAGGATGATGATCCAGAACTCGGCCCAGGTCATGTCACCACCGTCACCCGGACGACTGGATCGGTCCCGAGTCGTGCCGCTCCTGGTTGGTGCAGGGGCACGAAGACCACACCTTCGGGCGTGCCCTCATCGATCCGGGCGGCGAACTCACCTTCGCCTTTGCTGGTGACGACTCGAACCGCCACACCCTCCCTGGCCCCGAGACGCTTGGCCTCATCGGGATGGATATGGGCGACAGGGCCCGGAGCGAGCCGGCTGAGATAGTGGCAGTTCCGCAGCCGCACCCCGTCGTCGTACATGACTCTTCCCTGATGGAGAAGCAGTTCTGCCGACGGGGCCTTCGTGCCCTTCGCCCTAACCGGTATGTGGGTCAGTGGCTGTTCCCCATCTAGCGGGACCACCGCACCGTCTCGGGCATCCCACTCGAGGAGATCCCAGCTGATTCCCTGATAGGCGGGGGCAACTGCTGCAACCTCCTTGGCGATCGTCTCGGGCGAGCCCAGGCCCATCGACTTGCCCATGACGGTGGACAGGTCGTCGAGGATTGACCAGTCGGGACGGCCCTGACCCGGTGCGGGAATGATCTTGTTCACCTTCTGCACGCGACCCTCGAGGTTCGTGATCGTTCCGTCCTTCTCCGAGAAACCGGCCGCGGGGAGTATCACATCGGCATAGTGGTTCGAGTCGTTGAGGAAGGTGTCGATGCTCACCACGTACTCGGCAAGATCGAGCGCATCGGACGCGAGCTCAGGCTCGTGTGAGTTGCCCACGGGATCGGCTCCCACCAGGAGCACGGCCCGAATCTTCTCCTCGGAAAGAGCATCCAGCATCCCTGGCGTGTCGAGGCCCCGCTTGGCAGGGATCTCACCCCAAGGCTCGGGCGCCGCTTCGGGTCCGTAAGCGACACGGCCGGGCAGCAGGTCTGGCGCCAAGCCCATGTCGAGGGCGCCGTAGATGTTCGCCCGATTGGCCAACGGGATGATCCGCGGCGTGCCTGCCTTCTCCCTGACGAAGGCGGCAACCGACTCGGCGAGACCGGGGTCGTCGGCAAGCGAAGCCTGTCCGACGATCGCCACCACTTTTCCGGAGATCAGGGAGGTGACCTGTTCGTGGCTCCCATCCGACAGATCCGAGAGCAGCTCGTGGCCACCTCCAGGGCGGTAGCGAAGCGTGGCGGTCGCTCGATCGTCCAGGCCGGTGACCCTTGGATGGATCACCACGAGGTTGACACCGAGCTCCTGAGCGGCTCGTCTCACCCGAAGGTATAGCGTCGGGTGGGTCTCCTTGAGGTCCGGTCCCCACACCAGGACCGTGTCTGCGTCGTCCACATCGGCGATCAGCCCACGGTCGATGCTGGCTGCCAGGAAGTGAGCCGACGGGCCTTCACCCATCGTGGCGTCGACGTTGTTGGTCTGGAGCACGGTGCGGGCGAAGCGGGAAAGGGCGTATGCGTCCTCGTTGGTCCCGCTGGCGCCTCCGATGACGGCGATGGAGTCGCCGCCGGACTCCTCCACGATGAGGCCGAGGCGGTTACCCACCATGTCGAGCGCTTCGGACCAGCTGACAGGCTCCAACTCCCCACCCCGTCGCACCAGCGGTGTGTCGAGGCGATTCTCGGAACGGACGTGCTCGAAGCCGAAACGGTCCTTGTCCGAGAGCCAGGAGTGGTTGACCGGCTCCGAGTCGATCCCGACGAGCCGGAGGATCTCGTTCTGGGAGACATGGATCGACAGACGGGGGTGAGCTGTGTCGAAGAACGAGGAGCTCTCCACCATGTGCAGGTCCCAGGGTCGGGCCCGAAAGCGGTATGGCTTGGCAGTCAGAGCGCCAACCGGGCAAATCTGCACCGTGTTCCCAGAGAAGTAGGAGCTGAACGGGTGATCGGGGAAGGTGTTGACCTCGGTCTTGTTCCCTCGATCCTGGAACTCGATGAGAGGGTCACCACTTATCTCCTCACTGAATCGAGTGCAGCGTGCGCAGAGGATGCAGCGCTCCCGGTCGAGGAGGACTAGCTCGGAGATCGGGATCGGCTTCTCGAATGTCCTCTTGATCTCGACGAACCGGCTCTCCCCCGGCCCGTATGCCATGGCTTGATCCTGCAACGGGCACTCACCGCCCTTGTCGCAGACAGGGCAGTCGAGAGGGTGATTGGCGAGGAGGAACTCGAGCACCGCCTCCTGTGCCTTTTGTACCGCCTCGTTCTGGGTGTCGACGGTCATCCCGTCGACCACCTCGTTGGTGCATGCGGTGACCATCATGGGACCGCGCCCGGTGTCGACCTCGACGAGGCACATACGGCACATGCCGACCGGCTTCATCCGGTTGTGCCAGCAGAAACGGGGGATGTAGGTGCCATGATCCTCGGCGGCCTTGATCAGCAGCTCGCCGGGCCGTACCTCGAATTCCTTGCCGTCGACTTTGATCGTCACCGGCTCGCTCACAGCGGGCACCTCCCGGCTTCGATGTGGGCGTCTACCTCATCGCTGAAGTAGTCCCTGAGGGCGATGATCGGTGAGACGGCCGAAGGCCCGAGGGGGCAGATCGTGGTCATCTTGGGCGGCCAAGCCAGGTCGATGCTGATGCCGTCGGACACGCCAATCGCGAGCTCGAGATCCACGGCTCGTCCCTGGCCCTCCTCGATGCGGCGAAGAATCATCTCCAGCCACGTAGTGCCCTCCCGACATGGGGTGCACTGGCCGCATGACTCGTGGGAGAAGAACCGGACGATCCGCTCCGCGGCACGCACCATGCAGGTCGTCTCGTCCATGACGATCACCGCACCGGAGCCGAGCATCGACCCGGCCGCGGCGGTGGCATCCTTGGTGATCTCGAGGTCGAGGTGCTCCTCCGGCACAAACCAGGGGGCCGAAGCTCCGCCCGGTATCCACGCTTTGAGCGCCTTGCCATCGGGGATGCCCCCGCCGATGTCGAATATGAGCTCACGCCAGGTGATGCCGTGAGCCAGCTCATAGTTCCCGGGTTTGTTCACATGC
>QQVI01000210.1 GCA_003388545.1 Actinomycetota bacterium | reverse complement strand
TCACCCGGGTCCTCGACGACTGGGCGGTCTATTCCCCGGACATGACAATGGGCCTCTTTCCTGACTGGTTCGGCCCACCCCAGTCCGATTGGAGGCACCCGGTCAAACTCACAGGCTTCCCGATGTACGACGGCGGCCGGGGGGAGGGGCTGGAATCATCTCTCGATGAGTGGCTGGCCGCTGGACCCCCTCCGCTTGTGGTCACCGGGGGCTCCGCCTACTACCAGGGCAAGGAGTTCTTCGCGGCGGCGGCCGACGCCTGTGCAGCGCTGGGCCTGAGGGCCGTGTTCGTGACCCCAAACGATGACGACTTTCCCGACCCGACCTCCGATGCTGTTCGTCGGGAGCGGTTCGCCCCGTACAGCGCGCTGTTGCCCCGATCGTGGGCTCTTGTATCCCACGGTGGTGTCGGCACGGTCGCTCAGGGCATCGCCGCAGGCGTCCCCCAACTCGTGGCACACATCAACTTCGACCAAAAGGACAACGCCTCCCGTCTGGAGGATCTCGGAGTCGGGTTCGGGCTGCCGATGGCCGAATTCACTTCCGATGGCGTAACAGCAATCGAGCAATTGGCGGCGATGGCCGGGAGAGCCGATGTTGAGGCGTATTCCGACTTGATCGACGGTGACCTGTCAAGACACCGAGCAGCAGATCAGATCGAAGTCGCAGCGGGCTATCACCGCTGAGCAGCGGCTTCAGCAACCTCTGCCGAGCGACTATCAGCGGGCGCAGCGCCAGCGACCTTGCTCCTGCATGGGACGGCAAGGGCGAGTGTGGATGCGACTATCGGGCCGAGAGCGATGCCGGCGGTCTCGGGGGCCAGGACCGCGCCGAACGCAAGGATGGCGACTGCAGCCAGCCTGGCCACCGATACATCTGTTGCCTGGATCGACCGCGTGCCCGAGTCGGATCGGGAAGTGACGGTTGCAGCACGGGAGCGCCACATGCCGATGATCAAGGTCGTTAGCAAAGCTACCGAGACGCCTGTCCCGGGAACACCCGGCTCGGGCACACCCGCGACCAGCACCGCTGTGGCGATTGATGCGGCCGCCATGAGGGGTGGGAGCCAGCGGGGTCGGTCCGGGCGCCTGCCTACGCCGAACACCAGAGCCAGGGAGATCAGCCAGCCGATCGCAGTGGTACCCGCGTATGCAGCGGCAGCAAGCAACACAACCCAGTCGACGGGGCGGAGGTCCGTCCCCACCGAATTCACTATGACCCTGAAGGCAAGAAGAGCGACGCCCGCTACCAGCAGAGCGGGCGGCCCGGCCAGAGCGAAGAGACCACCCGCAACAAGGGCCAGGTTTGCCACCTGGGTGCGATCCGGGTCGAGCTCGCGGGCGATTGCCCACGAGAGAAACCCACCGATGGCCCCAGCGACCGAGACGATGAGGTCAGGCGATCCGTCGGCGATCCAGGTGCCTATGAAGATCAATGCGCCAATGACGGCGCTCCCCAGGACTGCGACCAGATTGGAGCCTTCGCGAACATCTATCGGTCGGCCCAGACCGGTCAGTTGATGTAGGTGGTCTTGATATCCCACATTGTGGATTCGTGGCGAGACCCGTTGCCGGATGAGACTCAGATGGTCAGAGCCCTACGAAAAAGGCTCGTCGATCTCCGGAGACCTCGGAGCCCGGGTACCTGGCTATCTGTTTGCCTATCCACTCGGTCCACTCTCTCAGGAGGTCGTCAACTGTGCGGTCCTCGGGGTGAATCGGCTTGCCGTAGACAACTCTTATGGGGTAGCGCCGCAGACGGTTCTCAAGGCCGAAGGCATGCCCGGTGCCGATAACGGCCGCTGGAAGCAATGGCACCCCGGCGCGAACGGCGAGCCATGCAGCTCCGCGCTTTGGGCTGAGCGTGCCCCAATGCGAGACACGAGTCGATTCCGGGAAGACGCCAACGACCTCGCCGCGGTCGAGGGCCGCAAGTGCCGTGCGAACGGCTTTCACCGGAACGCGTCCCCGCGGAGTCGGGATTGCCCCGAAGCCCGATACCAGCCAGTCCAGCAATCGATTCACCCCGAACAGGTCCTCGAGCGCCAGGAAACGGATCGGTATCCCGAGCGGCGCTCCCACCACTGGCGAGTCGAAGTGCGAGTAATGGTTCGAAGCCATCACGAACGGCGGTGAGGGTGGCGGCGTCTCGAATTCGGTCTCGAGCGAGAAGAAGAGCTTGCCGGCGGCTCTGACTGCCGGAGGGGCGACCCTCCAGAGGAATCGACTGTGTCCTGGTGGCTTTTCGGTCACTAGGCGTTGTTCTCGATGTGATGGGTCGCTATTCGCCCCGATTCAACGATCAACCACACATAGCCGAGGCCGACCATCGCCCGCTGCCATAGACCCGGGTATGGCGAAAGCAACATGATCTGGGGGATTAGAGCGAGAGCGGCGATGACAAGCCAATCGAGAATGAGGTCTCGTCTCCGCACTCTGGACACCGACACGATGAGAGCAGCAATCACGAAGGCCACCGCTCCGACAACGCCGGCCGTGGTGTGGGCAAATGCCACTGTCTCATCATTCGCTCCCAGCTCCCAGGAGCTCTCCGGAAACGCAACGAGCATCACGAGTGCGAGGGTGTAGATGCCGATCCAGCGTCGCGCCCAGATATCCCAGACCGGTTGAGAGGCAGAGATCAACAGAAGCACGGATACCGCAGTCACAACCACAGCAGAGCGAAACACCCAAGCTCCCTGCACGCCCTGGCCTCCCGACTCGGAGAGCGTGTTGAAGAGGACCGAGTATGTGTCGGCGACTGCGAGCGGCGCCAGTGCCATCAAGACCACCGAGAGCAGCAGCCCCGCTCGAGCCCATCTGGCTGCCAGGAGGCCATCGAGGGAGGTCGCTCTCGAGATCAGGCGATGCGTGTCTCGAGTGTCCATTCTGAGTGCCCATGCCAAGGGTACCGGGGTCATGCCGGTCGCGGTCGGGCACGTGCTCGTATCATCGCAGCGTGCTCCCAACCATTCCGGGCGATCGAATCACTTTGCGCCCGTGGCGTCCAGGGGATGCGGCTGACCTCTATCGCGCAATGCAAGATCCGGAGACCGTGCGGTGGATGGCCATCGAGCTTCCTTACACGATCGAGGACGCCGAAGGATTCATCGCCGGCACCGAGTCGGCGTGGACAGAGAAGCGAGCCGCTCACCTGGTGATCGCGGACGGCGATGACCACCTGATCGGCTATCTGGGCGTCCTCTCGGTTGAAGAAGAGATGCGAGTTGTCGAAATCGGGTACTGGGTGAGCGCAGCGCACAGGGGCCGCGGATTCGCCACGGACGCGCTGCGCACGGCGGTCGCCTGGGCCGAGTCTGAGCTGCGTCCCGAGCGAATCGAGCTAGGAATGCTCGCCGGAAATGAGAGGTCGAGACGGGTCGCCGAGAAAGCCGGTTTTGTGTTCGATCGTTCCGAACCGAGCGGAAAGCTCCTCGACGGCAAGAGCGTCGCCGAGTGGATCTTCTCTCTCGAGCGGGGACGTCCCTAGTCGTCGGAGTGGTCGACGAGGACGGCTCTCGCCGCGTTCTTCCCGTTGATGCCTATCACAGAGCCCCCCGGGTAGGTCCCTGCCCCACAGAGGTAGACCCCAGGCGCCCCGGTTCGATATGAGAGGCGGCGATCCCACATGTGCTCCGGCAAACAAGAGCCGTGGAAGATGTGGCCTCCGGTGAGACCGATTCGCTTCTCGAGGTCGGGAGGTCCATCAACGTGCATGTGTTCCACCAGTCCGCCAAAGCCAGGGGCGAATCTCTCTATCGATGCGATCACTCGGTCGCCAACTTCGTTGCGATGATCGTCCCAAGGCCTCCTGTCCGCCCAGGTGTAGGGCACGTATTGACAGAAGGCAGACAGCACGTGTTTGCCGGCAGGGGCGATCGACGGGTCGTACGGCGTCTGGAAGTACAGCTCGCACCACAGCTCGTCGGACACCTCACCGCGCTTGGCAGCCAGGAACGACTCATGTATCGCCTCCGCCGAGCGGGCAATCTCGACCTGTGCCCGGGTGGCGTGAGGCACGCCGAAGTCGGGCAGATCGGTGAGGGCGAAGGTGACCTTGACGGTGGCGCTCTCCCGCGGAACAGCCTTTGTCGCATTGGTGAAGTCGGGCGGCGCGCTGCTACCGAGGAGTTGTGCTGTAGCCGCTGGATCGGCATTGGCGACGACGATGTTGGCGTGCACCATCCCGCCGGAAGCCAGCTCTACGCCTTCGCCAGGGACGATGCGCTCCACCGGGTGGTTGACAGCGATCACCGCTCCTGCCGCGAGAGCGGCTTGATGGAGCGCGTGAGAAACGGCGCCCATCCCTCCCATCACAAAACCCCACTCGCCGGGGTTGCCTTCCTGCCGACCCGATGCGTGGTGAAAGTCGATGGAGGCGGTCCCCGGGTCGAACGGCGACGCGTTGGTGCCGATGATCCCCTGCCCGGCGTAAGCAGTGACGAGCCGCTCGTCCTTGTAGAACCGACGCAGATGGTCGACCTGGCTGTCCTCGAAGAGTGTTGCGATCAACTCCGGGTCTCCTCCGAGTAGATCTTCGATCTCAGCACGGGTAGGCGGCCCATCGAGCCAGACGTCTTCATCTCCTGCAGGACGCAGAGCGTCGCGAATGCGATCGAACAGAGCTTCCCGAGCGAAATGGCCGTCGACATCACCCGGGGAGAAAGTGCGGATCGAGGCTGCTGTCTTCTCCGGATCGAGCCAGGACGTGAAAGACGCACCGTCATCGAAGGGGGCGAAGTATGTGGGATCGCCGATCACGATCTCGAGCCCGTGGGACTTGAGCCCGAGCTCGTCGATCACGCGCTGATGGAACAGCCCGGCGAGATAGGCACAGGGAGATATCACGTAACCCGGCCACATCTCCTCGAGAGTCGAGGCCCCACCGAGTCGATCTCGGCGCTCCAGTACTACGACACGTTTGCCGGCCCGCGCCAGATATGCGGCGGCGGTGAGCCCGTTGTGCCCGCCGCCAACGATCACCACGTCCCACTTGGATCCGGCGAGCGGGTCCGGAGGGGGTGCTGGCTGGAGCGCCCGAAGGATCTCAGCCGGGGTCAGGGCCATCACGAGACGTTACCTTCTCGAGCCGTCCTGGGATTCTTGTATCAGCGGCTCAACCGGGCGCTCTTATCCAACGACGTGCAAGCTGCCGTCCAGGAAGGAGACTGCATGCGTCCCAAACGAGCAACTCTGCTCTTCGTCGTCCTCGTGCCGGCCACAGCCTGCTCGAAGCGGTCATTTGGGATCAGCCAGTCGGACCTAGAGAGAGGAAGGACAAATGCGTAAGACGATGATTTCTATTTTGGTTGTGGCACTACTGGTTGCGGCCTGCGGGGGAACTGAAGCCGATGGA
>QQVI01000086.1 GCA_003388545.1 Actinomycetota bacterium | reverse complement strand
GTGGGGTGTCAGGGCGTTCAGATGGGCGGGGACCGCACCGAGCAGCTCTCGGGCGCGGCGGTTGTGGTACTCGATGTCCTCGCCCGGCCCGACGAGGACCGTGCCCTGGGGGAGGGCCCCGAGGACGATCTCGAGAGTGTCCGACGCAAGCTCGGCCTGAGCGAGCCTCTCCCCGAGATCTTCGGCCAGTTGCGTGATGGAAAGACCGAGCTCGTCGAGCTCGCGCACCGACGATCTCTCGGGTCTCTCCTGAAGGTCGCCGCGAGCGATCCTGAGTGTCGTGTCTCGTATCCTGGCGATCGGGCGGGCCAGACGGGTGGCGAGAAGTGCCACCACCCCGATTCCGACGAGCCCGACAACGACAAAGGTCGAAAAGATGCCCCACCTGAATGGGCCGAGGCGCTCAACGACAGCTGCCTCTGCAACTGCAACGCGAATCACTATCCCGTCCTGGGGAGGGAGCGCTAGGTAGTGCTGGGCGAATCCGGTACTGCCGCTGACGCGAAATGACCTCCCGACTTCTCCGGAAAAGGCTTGGACGACCTCGGGACGATCGCCGTGATTCTCCATGACAGATGGATCGGAATGGGAGTCTGCGAGCACCTCGCCTTCGAGGGATATGGCTGTGACGCGAAACCCACTGGCCTGAAAGACGTCCGATGCCCACGCCTCGAGCTCACTCGGGCTGTCGGGCATGTCGAGACGGGCGACCTCCGCCACGCTCTCCATGCTCGTGATCAAGTCATCGACCAGTGCCGAGCGCACCTGACGCTCCACGAACCATCCCAGTGTCCCGATCAGCACGAGATACGTCACCGCGTAGTAGAGCAAGAACCTCGTGGAGAGTTGGGTCCTGCCTGGTTGCGGCGGCCTATTCATCCACGAACTTATAACCAAGACCGCGCACCGTCACAATGTGACGCGGGTCGCCGGAGTCCGGCTCTACCTTTTGCCTCAGCCGTTTGATGTGAACGTCGAGGGTCTTCGTATCGCCGAAATAGGAAGGGCCCCAGACTTCGTCGATGAGGGTGTGGCGAGCCGAGAGGCGGTTCTTTCGTCTCATTAGCGACTCCAGGAGCTCGAACTCCTTCGGGCGTAGATCCACTTCTTCACCATTGACGCGGACGATGTGAGCGTCGATATCCAGCTCGATCGGGCCCCCGCGAAGAACCTCGTTTGTCTCTGCGAACACCCCCGTTCTGCCGCTTCGCCGTATTTGGGCTCGCACCCGCGCCACGAGCTCGCGCATCGAGAACGGCTTGGTCATGTAGTCGTCGGCGCCCAACTCCAGCCCGGTCACCTTGTCGGCTTCGGAGTCCTTGGCAGTGAGCATGATTATGGGAACGTCCGAGAAGGTGCGGATCTGACGGCAGACATCGAGCCCGGACATCCCGGGGAGCATGAGATCCAGCAATACGACATCCGGGCGGTGCAGCCGTGCGGCCTCCAGGCCGGCTCGGCCGTCGTCGGCGACAACGGTCTCGAACTGCTCGGACTCCAACGCGTACTGGATCGAGTCGACGAGACCAGCCTCATCTTCGATTATCAGAACCCGGTGGGGGCGATAGTCAGCCGGTGTCGTCATTGGGGGACTTGACCAATCCCGCCTCGTCGAAGCTGGAGCGTTCGCCGGTGATCAGATATGCCGTCTGCTCGGCGAAGTCGACCGCTTGATCGCCGATGCGCTCCAGGGCTCGCGCCACCATGAGCATCTTCGTAGCCCATTCCAGGGTGTTCTTGTTGTCGGCAACCTCGACCGCTTCCCGGTACATGTTGGCGTTGATTCGATCAACGGGCTGATCCATCGCCGGGAGGAGCCGTGCCTCGTCGAGGTCTTTTCTGACGAACGCCTCGATCGCCGTGCGGATCATCGGCCGGACGAGATCGCCCATCTCCTGTATGAGCTCACAGATGCGGTCAGACGAAGGCAAGCCCTCGTTGAACTGAGTGATCTTTGCGATGTTCACACACTGGTCGCCCATGCGCTCGAACGTGATGTTGAGGTGAAGGAGCACCGCCATGCGTCGCAGGTCGGGCCCCAGGGGCTGGTACCTGGCCATGAGGGTGGTCCAGTCCTGGTGGATCTGGAAGTACTCGCGGTCGATGGCGTTGTCGTTTTCGATGACGCCTTTGGCGAGATCGATGTCTCCGGTGACGACACTGCGGACGGCGCGTTCGACCATTCCTTCGGCCGTGTCGACTATTGCGAGGAGCCTCTGCTCCAGCAAGTCGAGCTCTTCATGAAATTTCTCGTTGTGGTCCGGCGTGCTCATCCGAATCGGCCCGTTATGTAGTCCTCGGTGTCCTTCTCGCGTGGTGACGTGAAGAGTTGGTCGGTCTTGCTGAACTCGACCAAGTAGCCGGTTCTCATCCCCTCGTCGCTCATCTTCACATTGAAGAAGGCCGTCTTGTCCGAGACCCTCGCAGCCTGCTGCATGTTGTGGGTGACGATGATGATCGAGTAGTTCTCTTTGAGGTCGAGCATAAGCTCCTCGATCCGCAACGTGGCGATGGGGTCGAGAGCCGAGCACGGCTCGTCCATGAGGATCACGTCAGGCTTGGTGGCGATTGCCCGCGCTATGCAAAGCCTTTGCTGCTGACCGCCCGACAAAGACAATCCTGACTCAGTGAGCTTGTCTTTGACCTCATCCCACAGTGCGGCTCCACGGAGGGCCTCTTCGACGAGATCCGCCATCTCGGTCTTTGAGCCCTTGAAGCCATTGATCTTGGCTCCCCAGGCAATGTTGTCGAAGATCGACTTCGGAAATGGGTTTGGCTTCTGGAAGACCATGCCGATTGTGCGACGGACCTCAACAGGGTCGACGTGCTCGGCGTAGATGTTCTCCCCGTGATACATGACCTCCCCCTCGGTCCTCGCGGTTGGGATGAGATCGTTCATCCGATTCAACGATCGGAGCACTGTCGACTTGCCGCATCCCGAGGGCCCGATGAGGGCTGAGATCTCGTTTGGGGTGAAGTTGAGCGAGATGTCGGCGACTGCCTGGAAGTTGCCATAGAAGACACTCATCGCCCTGGTCTCGATGACACCCGTGCCGGTGGGCGACGATCCTTCTGATGAGTCTCCGGGAAGGGCTCTCTCACTGGTTCCGGTCTTCTCAGTCATGGTGTCATCGATGGATATCTCATTTGTCATTGAGCTCTCCTGGAGTATCGGTTGCGAAGTATCACAGCTGCCGCGTTGAGTGTCAGCAGAAGCAGCAACAGCGCGATGCTCGCCGCTGCGGCAAGGTGCTGGAACTCAACTTGGGGGAAGGAGGTCCATTGGAAGATCTGAATTGGCAGGGCCGTGAACTTCGAGAACGGCCCGGAGGGGTCGACGGTTATGAAGCTGGCCGCTCCCACCAGGATGAGTGGGGCGGTCTCTCCGATGGCGCGAGCCACCGAGAGGATGGTCCCTGTGAGGATTCCGGGGAAGGCTATGGGCAGGATCTGGCTACGGACCGTTTGCCATCTGGTGGCGCCGAGGGCCATACCTGCGGCACGAAGTGAGTCGGGGACGGCTTTGAGAGCCTCCTGAGCGCTGATGATGACCACGGGCAGGGTCAAGAGCCCAAGGGTGATGCCCGCAGACAAGACGGTGCGACCGTTGTCCGCTCCGCTGTAGCCGAAGAGGGAGCCGGAGGTTATGGGCTCGAGGACCCGCACCAGAATGGCGAGGCCCAGCATCCCATAGATGATCGAAGGCACACCGGCGAGGTTGTTGATGTTCGTCTGGATGATGTTGGTGAACCGGTTCGGCTTGGCAAACTCGACGAGATAGATCGCTGCGCCCACACCAACCGGGACAGCAAAACCGATCGTGATGAGCACCAACCACGCCGAGCCGAGGATCGCCGTTCTGATCCCGGCGATCTCCGGGATCGAGCTGGCCGGCGAGCGGAGGAAGGTGAGGCTGAACCAGGCACGCCACTCGATCTGCGCCTGGTCGGGCGTGTAGTCACCGAAGCGCCCCGACTCGAAGCCTGCTGCCACTTCGTCTTCGAATCCCTCTGGATCGAGGATGGACGGGACCAGCTCGTAGGCCGCGATGATGTCGGGCACGACCACTCTCTCCTGGACCAGCGCCAGAACATTTGCTGAATCCCTCGGACCAGCGGTGCACCCGGTTGGAGCCTCGTCGGAAGAGCAGATCTCGATCCATGTCTCGTCCGACTCGAAGACCAACCGATCTTCGTAGAACCTCTGCTCGCGCTCGAGCCGGCGCCCGACACCGCTGGATACCGACTCTTCGAGGAGGCCGACCATCTCGTCGTACTCGATCTCGCCAAGCGACACCGTCTCCGGGTCGTAACCAAGATCGGCGACGATGTCCTCGGGGTCCCGCTCATTGACCACAGCGACGAGCCCAAACGAGTCATTGATGATCGTGTAGAGCAACGTGGCCAAAGCGAGGACGGCGGTGGTCAGGGCAAGCAACGCCCAGAACTGGAACAGGCGAGCGCGTCTGGTTCTGCCGGCGAGGAATCCCTTGTACTCCTCGTCATCGGGGAAGTAGTCCCGTTGAACCTGAGGCTCGCGTTCGGGCGCGCCGACGCTCACTCGTAGACCTCGCGGAATCGTTTGACCAGCCGACGGCTCAGCGAGTTGAGCCCCAAGGTCATGAAGAACAGGGTCAGGCCGATGGCAAAGATCGAGTTGTAGTCGATTGTGTTGTAACCCAGGTCACCGCTCGCAGTGATGACGATGTACCCGGTCATGGCCTGGGCGCCCTCGAACGGGTTGAGGATGTAGCCGAGGAGGGGGTCCTCGCCGAAGGCAAAGTTGCGCGGAGCCGCACCAGAGGCGAGCGTGACGACCATCGTCTCCCCGACGGCGCGGGACATCGCGACAACGAGACCGGCAGCGATCCCGGACAGGGCTGCCGGCACGACGATGCGAGTCGAGACCTCGAGTTTGGATGCCCCCATGGCGTAGCCCGCCTGGCGCAGGGAGTCGGGAACGGCCCGCAGCGCATCTTCCGACAGGGAGCTGATCAGCGGGACGATCAGGATTCCAACGACGATTCCTGCGGAGGCGACGTTGAAGAAGTCGACGACGCTGGATCCGATCAGGCTCCTCAGCAACGGCGTCATGAATGTGAGTGCGAAGAACCCGTAGACCACGGTGGGTATCCCCACGAGCACCTCCAGGACCGGTTTGAAGAAGTTGCGGACTCTGGGGCTGGCATATTCGGAGAGATAGATCGCGGCCAGAAGCCCTATTGGGACTGCTACGAGCATTGCAATGACGCTGATGAAGACCGTCCCGAGGACGAGCGGCCAGATGCCGAATGATCCTGCCTGAGGCTGCCAGACGGTCTCTGTGAAGTAATCGAACACCGAGACGGCATCGTCCTGGAAGAAGAGCAGAGACTCTTTGCCCAGCTCGTAGACGATGCCGATGGTCGTTGCGATGGATATCGCCCCACACAGGAACAGAAAGGCGCGAATTGCCAACTCACCGGGCCGGGCCTTCCCGGTCAGGGAGGATGTCGGATGTTCGACGTCCGGAGATTCAGTCGTCATTCCTCGATGCCTTCTTCATATGTGCCTCTGCGCGGCGAGACTCTCGCCCGGCCGGAATCCGACCGGGCAAGAGCTCCACGTGTGGTCGCTCTGGGGCTCACTCCCAGCCTTTGGCCGCCT
>QQVI01000025.1 GCA_003388545.1 Actinomycetota bacterium | reverse complement strand
GCAGCCGAAATCTCAAACCTCTTGGCGGAGCCAAGAGGCGCTGACTCTTCGCAGGAGCAGACGCGACCCAATCCCCCGGCAGCAGATCTCACTCCCCTTCCGCCCATCGCAATCCTGCGATGGGCACCTTCCCCATGCGGCCGAGGGCCTTTGGGGAAGGAAAATGCGTCAGGTGCGCTGGACCGGCCCGCCCGAGCGGAATGCCTTCGGGATCTCGGCGACGTCGTCCACGACCTGGAGCAGTCGCTCGATGTCTTCGTCGTCGGCGGACGAGCTCACTTCTACTTGGTAGCTGATCCCCTGCGATCGCCACGTCTCACGATCGAGATCACCTGTTGCGGCGACCCGGACGCCATCGACCCGGACTCCGAGCCGCTCCGCCTCCCGGTGAACGTCGTTGAGGACACAACCGGCAATCGCAAGATGGAGGAGATCGCCACCGTTGAAGTCGCACTCCACGACCACGCCACCGTCGGTCCACCGATGTTGGAACTCGACGCCCTCATGGGACCGCGGCCTCAGGTCCCCTGAGGAGACAACGGCTTGGAACGGGAGCAGCTCCGCGCTGCTCAGCTACTTCGCTCCTGGGCCTCTTCGTATTGGTGCAAAGCGACCAGGAACGCCATGAACAAGACGAACGAGAACAGGGTTTATGTGATTGGGATGATCCTGATCTCGAAGGCATTCAAACCCTCGATATCGTCAGGCTTTGGGCCTCGGGGCGCATAGATCACGAAGAGCATCGAGCTGATGGTCAGCCAGCCAAAGACAGCGGCGCCGGTGACCAGGATGGCGAGACGCCGCCCCAGATTCGTGTGATTGAACAGGTAGATCGAGCCGTAGAAGAGCAGGAACGAAGCGGCTGTGAGGATGATGCCGGTCACGAACAGGTTGGCCGACAGCAAATCTCTGAATAGCTCGCGCATGTTCTACTCCTCTCCCGGCTGATCGAGGCCCGTCATATCGCCCGTGCGCAGATATCTCGCCAGCAACTCGATGTCGTCTAGAGACAGGATCGATCCGAACGCAGGCATCCGTCCCGAGCCAAAGCCGTTGAGCCCGTAAGGCTGGGCATCTTGAGATCCTGCCAGCAAGAACTGCACCAAGAGGTCGGGCTGTTCCGGGTCCTCCGGTGCCGGCCCGAACTGGATCACCGGCCTGCCATCCCACAGCGCCGGGCCGAACCCACCGGATCCTGCCTCCTGGGTGTAAGGCAAGCCGGCGTTGAACCCCGCGGTGTGACAGCGGGCACACTTGGCATTGAAGATCCCGACGGCACGCGCCGCATCTTCCTCAGACGTAGGCACACCGGAGACTGCAGTCATCGACTCGGCCACGCCTGGGATGTCGATCTCCCAGTTGCGGGCCTCCTGGGCCGCCAGAAGGAAATCGAGACCTCCGATCTCCGTCGCCAGGAGGTTGTCCTGGTTCTCCGTGGCCACTCGCAAGCTCACTCTCAGAGAATCGAGGTTCCCGATAACGCTGTTGAACGTGGCAGCGTCCGACTCTCCTCCGACTGAGGCAGGATTGGCCGGATCGAGCACGACGACTGTCACCTGTGGTGGCACCGTGGTCAGCGCTGCGTCGGCCATCTGGGCAGTGATGGTTTCCTCGGCGGCTGTGGACAGCCCGTCCTCGTCGGGATCGGACCCTTCCTCGAGGGTCGCCTGGGTCGCAGCAAGCAACGCGGCTATCGCCGGGTCGGCGCCCTCGGCCTCCGAGGCCTCGGTTAGAGCGGCAACCATCTGGGTTGCATCGGCGGCGTCCTCTATCGACGACGGGAGATTGGCCACGTCCAAGGCCTCGGCGGCATCGAGAGACTCCTGCAGTGCTTCGAGCGCTCCGCTGCTCACACCGACTGCCTGATCAACCTGACCCAACTCGATGGCTTCCTCAATGACTGCGAGATTCTGGGCGAGGATCGGGTCGCGGTCGATCGCCGCCTCCAGTTGGCTGACGGCCAGTTCGGCCTGCTCGGCGTCGGCCACCGTCGGGTCGAGGATGATCGGGTCCACTACCTGGAAGATCTCGGCCACCAGCACCGTCAATGCCGATAGCTCTGCCTCCGCCGCGTCGGAGACACCGTCACCGTCGGTGTCGATGCCTTCCGCGGCTTCTTCCTCGAGCTCGTCGGCTCGTTCTACCAAGGGCAGGAACAACTCGTACTCGGCCGGGGCGGACTCGATGTCGGCGATGGTCTGTCGCTGATTGAGGATGGCGTTGGCGATAGTCGCCTCGGCGTTGGCCAGGCGGTCGAGTTGGACCGAGATCTCCGGGTCCAGCTCCTCCAGAACCTCGGGCTGTGGCACCTGGATCGTCTTCAGGTAGTTGACCACGTCTTCGATCTGGGCCTCGTTCATAGGACCGCCTCCGGCGAGTCCCCAGGCCGGCATCGGGGAGTTGCCTCGACCGAAAGTGAGCCAGTAGTTGACCTCGCCTTCGTCGTAGCGGTAGAAGACGTCGTTGATCGACGGCGCCTCCCAGGAGACGGTCACCCCGGAACGTTGTTCGACATACGAGGCGACTCCCCCGACGCCGGCGGGACCATGGCAGTCATAGCACCCGAACTCCTCGACCAGGTGCTCGCCGCGCTCGATCGAGTCTTCGGAGAATTCTTCGACGAACGCCTCCTGGCGATCGAGCTCACCGAGGAAATAGAGAGGCAGCGAGATCGCGAGGAAGGCGGAGAAGGCGATGGCGGCTTTCTGCCCGGTCTCGAGCCGCTTCGTCTCGATCTCGGCGTTGGTGAGACCAGGAGCGAGATTCGGTGCGATCTCCTCTTTGCCCCGGTTGCGCACGGCCGAGACACCCATGATGGCAAGCCAGACGATGCCGGCTACCACGGCGATGACTGTGACGATGCTTGCAGTCATGCCCTATTCCTCGGCGATGGCGCCGATGCAGCTCGGGCCCTGTGGGTAATTGACCGAGAGCGTCGGAGCCCTCGGTGTCTCGAGGATCGTGCCGGTCTTGATGATGAATCGGCCGCCGACGACCTCCACGACGAAGCGGTCGAGGTTCCTGGGGGCGGGGCCGGCGAAATACTCACCGATCGAGTTGTACTTGGAGCCGTGGCATGGGCACTCGAAGCCCTGCGAGGGGGCACACCACGGAACCCTGCACCCGAGGTGGACGCAACGCTGGAAGAGGGCCATCAGGCCGCCGCCCTCGACGCTCTTGCCCTCGTATTGAGCGCTCAGCGAGGTAGGGGCAGGGACGATATAGGCGCGCGCTTCGGGGATGAACACCGGGATAATCGATCCATCCGCAGTCACGGCCTGGGCCGACAAATCAGATACGGGGCCTGCGTCGATGTCGGCGCCAAAGCCTCCCGTCACCTTGGGCCAGAGGAATGCGAGGGAGTCGACCCCGAACAAGGCGAGGAACGCACCAAACGTCGCAGCGAGCGCTCGGTTGAAGAACTGGCGACGGCTCACTCCGGCTTCTTCGGTCGTCACTTCGACCACCCGGGTCTCCCGAACTACTTCGACTGCCTCCGGCTCCTCCTCATCTTCATCCTCCGGCTCCGGCTCGGGCTCCGCCTCCACCTCGACCGTCGTCGCCTCTTCGTCCTCGGCAACTGCATCGGAAGTGGTCACGATCGGTTCTACGCGAACGCCGGCCATGGATCGGTCGGCGCGACGGGTTTCTTCGGAGAGACCTTCCAGAGGATCTTTCTCAGGCTGGGATCGCTTGAACGCGATGGCGAACGCACCGATTGCGCCAAGGATGGCGACTATGGCGACACCAATGAGGATCAGGTTCTCGGCGCTCATTCGAAATGGACCCAGTCTTTCAAGTCATCGAAGAAGATGCCGTCCTGCCATGGATACGCCCAGTTGAAGCCGAGCCCTCGGAACAACACTCCGATGATGGTCAGGGTCGCCGCCCCTGCGAGGAATATCGAGTAGAGCGCTATGGCGAACTTCCGGTCCGACGGCGTCGTGGACGGGTTCTTGTCGAGATACGGCACCAGGATGAACAGCGCCATCCCTGTCACGGTGGGAACCATGACGCCGGCGATCTGCGGGTCGAAGTAGGAGAGCAACTCCTGGAGACCGAGGAAGTACCACGGTGCCTTCGAGGGGTTTGGGGTTGCGTTGAAGTTCGCCGGATCGAGGAGCGGCGAGTGGATGACGATCGACATGACCACCAGGA
Organism: Actinomycetota bacterium; assembly: GCA_003388545.1. Classification (GTDB taxonomy): domain Bacteria; phylum Actinomycetota; class Acidimicrobiia; order Spongiisociales; family ZC4RG35; genus MA-ANB-1. Next base: position 1,506 of record QQVI01000025.1, on the reverse strand, counting down.
TCCCGGTGATCAAGAGCAACGCGCCGAACTCCATAAGCATGAGGTGCGGCCACGTGTTGACCTTGTCGGTCGGCTCGGCCTTGACGTTCTGGATCGCACGGGCTTTGACCACCGTGAGAAGGCGCTGCGAGCGCACCCCTTCCGGCGTGCCTGCCGGGGGCACAGACGGCCGAGCGCTGACCACAGAGGCGACTTTGCCGTTGCCCGCCCCATTCCCGGACGGTGGAGCCGGTGACTCTTCTTCTTCCTTGTCGGCGACTGCGACGGCGGCCGGTGTCTCCTCCGCCTCGGCTGCGGCGACGGGCTGTTGTTCCGGTGCAGGCTCGGCGGGCGGCGGCACCGGGTCGGGGTCGGGATCGTCGGCGTACGTCGCCTCTTTGGGCTCTTCGGGAATCACGTCCTGATCGGTGTCGGCCTCGACTTCGGGCGTGGGCGCGTCTTTGTCCTCCGGAGGCTCTACCTCCTCGACCGGCTCGGTGGCCGGCTCCTCCGGTGCCTCCGAAACCTCAACCGTCTCGGTCTTCTCTTCAGCTTCCGGCTGGGGCACTTTCACCGGAGGCCCTTCACCCTTCATCTCGGCAAGAACGTCTTCGACGGGCACGCCAAGCGCCTTGGCTTTCGCCTCGGCCGATCTCCTCAACAAACTCTCAGGTATCTCTGCCATGACCTCTCCTTACAGCGGTCCCGATATGCCGCCGTCCTTGCGGACGCGCCAGAAGTGAACCGCCATGAAGATGACGATGATGAAGGGTAGGAAGAGGACATGGAGCACGTAGAACCGGAGCAGGGTCGACGCGGTGACCTCGGCGCCCGCAAGCAGACCGAACTTCACCTGTGCACCGATGGCGGGGACGAAGGAGGCCATATTGCTGCCGACCGTGACTGCCCAGAGCGCCAGCTGGTCCCATGGCAGCAGATATCCGGAGAAAGAGAGCAGAAGGGTGAGCAGCAGCAGGACGACTCCGACGACCCAGTTGAACTCACGCGGCGGCTTATAGGCCCCGTGGTAGAAGACCCGACTCATGTGGAGAAAGACGGAGAGCACCATCAAGTGAGCGCCCCAGCGGTGCATGTTCCTCACGAGAGAGCCGAACGCGACGTTGGTCGAGAGGGCCTGAACATCTGTATAGGCCGCGTCTGCACTCGGCGTGTAATAGAACATGAGAAAGATCCCGGTGATCGTCAGCAGTATGAAGAGGAAGAAGCTGAGACCGCCGAGACAGAGTGTGTACGAGAGCTTGACGGCGTGCCGCTTCACCTTCACCGGGTGGAGGTGATACAGCACGTTGTTCATCACTACGTAAGACCGGTTCCGGGGGCTGTCTGAGTAGTTCTGCTTGAAGGGCGAGCCCGGTCTGAGGATCGAATCGACGGCCTGGCTGCCCCAAATCTTCTCACGGGCCTCTGTGAGCCGCTCTCTCAAGCTTGTTCTTCCGTTAGCCACTCCGCCTCCTACCAGCGAATCCCGTATGCGTATCCATGGCTCGAGTCACGCTGCCCCGTGTC
>QQVI01000128.1 GCA_003388545.1 Actinomycetota bacterium | reverse complement strand
TTGCCTCCGGATCATCAGACCTCATCAACGACGTCCCTACGAGGACTCCCGCGTAGCCCATTTCCCTCAATTCTGCGACCCGTCCCGGTCCCGAGACGCCGCTCTCTGCAATCGCAGTCAGCCCTTCGGGCAAGAGCGAGGACGCTTTCTCATGTGCATCCGGCCTGACTTCGAGGGTTGTCAGGTCTCTCGAGTTGACGCCGAGGAGGGTCGTGGCCTCTCCGAAGTCGAGATCGGCCACTATCTCGAGCTCCTCTGAATCGAACACCTCGAGGAGGATGAACAGCTCTGCATCCCCGGCGGCCTCGATCAGGTCCTGCAGATTCGGGACGTCGAGCATCCTCACCAGTGCGAGCACGCCGCTTGCCCCGTGCGCCCTCGCCTCCCACACCTGGTACGGATCGACGATGAAGTCCTTGCGCATCACAGGCACGGAGACTTCACCGGCAAGCTCCTCGAGGAGCTCTAGCGATCCGCCGAACTCGGTGGGCTCGGTCAGAACGGAGATGGCCGCCGCTCCCCCGGCCTGATATGACCGGACCCGATCGGCGAGGCCAGATGTCTCGAGCCGGCCCTCGGCCGGTGAGACCGGCTTTATCTCGGCGAACACGAGGAAGCCTTCGGGAAGCTCGATGGTCGGCCTCATCTCGGCACGTCTGCGCTGGGCTTCGAGTGGGGCCACCTGCTTGGCAGCTTCGAGCCGAGTGACGCTCGACTGCCTCATCTGCTCCAGAAACATGCTCATGATTCATCACCTGCGATGTCGACCAGCAGGCGCTTGGCCCTTCCGTCGTCGATCGCCGCTGATGCAAGGCCAATCCCGGCTTCGAGGGACTTGGCCTGACCGGTCACCTCCAATGCCAGGCCGGCTCCCAACACCAGCGCGTCACGATGGGCGCCTTTCTCGCCGGAGAGGGCCGTTCGCAAGCTCTCAGCGTTCTCTTCGGGGGTTCCGCCAGCGAGCTCGGACTCGGAGCACCGGTCGATCCCCGCGTGCTCAGGGTCGCGCACGCTCTCGACAACCGAGCCAGGGGTGACATCAAAGAGGTGGAAGGGACCGACAGGCGTTGGCTCGTCCCAGCCATTGAGCCCATGGCAGACGAAAGCTCGAACGATGTCAGTTCCAGAAAGTGCATCAGCCATCAGGCGGCCTGCATCGAGGCTCCACGCCCCGATCACTGCGAAGTCCGGAGCTCCAGGGTTGGTCAGAGGACCCAACATGTTGAACACGGTTCGGACCCCAAGTGCTCTCCGGATCGGGACCACGGCTCCCATCGCCGGGTGGTAGTAGGGAGCAAAGAGGAAAGTGAAACCGTGACGATCGAGGAATCTGCCGGCCTCGGCTTCGCCCATCGGTATCGGGACACCGAGCTGCTCGAGGACATCGGCGCTCCCGGACTGGCTGCTCATCGAACGGTTTCCATGCTTGACGACCTTGACTCCGGCTGCAGCTGTCAGCAACGCGGCGCCGGTGGAGAGGTTGAGCGATCCGGAGCCGTCGCCTCCGGTGCCGACGACATCGACCGCGCCCGACGCATCGAGCTCCGGAGAGAGGGCCAGCCTGCGCATTCCGCGTGCGAGGCCTCTCACCTCCTCAGGTGACTCACCCTTGGCGCGTAGGGCCGCGAGCAGAGCACCCACGAGGGCCGGGTCGTGCTCACCTGAAGTCAGCTCGCCCATCAGATCGTCGGCCTGATCGACCGTGAGGTGCTCACCTTGGAGCACGGCGTCGAGGGTGTCTCTCACCTGTCGCCACCCATGTCGAGGAAGTTTCGCAGCAAGAGATCGCCATCAGGAGTCAGCAGGCTCTCAGGGTGAAACTGCACACCCTCGACCGGGAGTTTCCTGTGGCGCACGCCCATCACGACCCCGTTCGAGGTGAAGGAGGAGACTTCGAGCTCGTCGGGAAGCTCGCCCTCGGTCACAGCCAGGGAGTGATATCGACCTGCCTCGAACGGGTTGGGGAGGCCGCCGTACAAGGTTCTGGAATCGTGATACACGGGTGACGACTTACCGTGTTTCAGCTCGGGCGCCCGGGTCACAACGCCCCCCAGCACCGTGGCAATGACCTGATGCCCGAGACAGACGCCGAGGATCGGGACGTCGCCCATCATTGCATCGGTGATGTCGACGCTGGCTCCTGCATCCTCGGGCCGTCCGGGCCCCGGAGAGATCACCAAATGCGTTGGCTCGAACGCTTTCGCTTCCGTCACGGTGACGTTGTCGTTGGTCTTGACCTCCACCTCGGCGCCGAGAATTCGGAGAGCCTGGACCACGTTGTAGGTGAAGCTGTCGTAGTTGTCGACCAGGAGCACGCGCTTCATGACAGGCCCCCGGACGCCATCTCGATCGCAGCGCGCATCGCTCCCGACTTCGACTGGACCTCTTCCCACTCGGTGTCGGGGTCGCTGTCGGCGACGATGCCCGCCCCCGCCTGGAACTTGTAGCCGCCTCCTTGCATGACGATCGTTCGAATCGTTATCGCCTGGTCCATGGTGCCTCCATGGCCGAAGTACCCGACCGTGCCGGCATAGAACCCGCGTCGTGCAGGTTCCATCTCCTCGATCAACTGAAGGGCGCGCACCTTGGGAGCGCCCACAACGGTTCCTGCCGGAAAGGCAGCGGCGAAAACGTCGAAGCTGTCCACTGGCTCGGCGAGATCCCCGACGACGCCGCTGACCAGATGCATGACGTGGCTGTACTTCTCGATCGCCCGATAGGGAGCCACCTGGATCGATCCAGGCACCGCGACACGTCCCAGATCGTTTCGGGCCAGGTCGACGAGCATCACGTGCTCTGCAGCTTCCTTGGCGTCGGCCAGCAGTTCGCGTTCAGCCGACTGATCCTGTTCGGCATCCGCTGATCGGGGCCGGGTCCCTGCGATGGGCCTCAGCTCAGCGCGTCTCCCGTTGAGCCGCACCAGGGCCTCAGGCGACGAGCCGATTATCTGGGAACCGGCCAAATCCATGAAATACATGTATGGCGACGGATTGAGGAGCCGAAGTCCGCGATAGACGTCGAATGGGTTGACGTCTGCCTGACCTTCGAATCCCACCGAGAGAACCAACTGGTAGACGTCCCCGGCGGCGATGTGGCTCTTGGCGCTCTCCACTGCCCTCACGAACTCCTCGCGAGTCATTGTCGAGCGTCGTGGCCCGAGCGTCCCACTGTGGCCGTTTCGCTCCGGTATGCCCCCGGCCAGGAGCCCGACCACCTGGTCCCTGAGCTCGCGACGCTGCTCTTCGGTGCCGTCGTGCAGAAGCGCCGCCCGCCGGCTCAGATGGTCGAATGCAAGGATCGACTGCGGGGCATAGAACGCCATCTCGGTACCTTCATCGGGGCGCCTCCGGCCCACGCCGGGGAGGCGATAGGAGAGATCGAAGCCAATTGCCCCGACCAGACCGCCATGGAAGGGGATCTCGTCGCTCGTGGGGCCCGGCTGCGGGGTTCGATCGAGAGCATTTCGAAGGGCTGCCATCAGCTCGTCGATCGAGCCATCGGTTTCTATGACCTCGTCTCCAATGACGACTCGGCCCCCCTCCGATACGACCTCGAGGCCTTCGCCAAAGCCAATGAATGAGTAACGCCCGACGCGCTCGCCATGCTCGACGCTCTCGAGGAGAAAGCGAGGCTGCAACGGGGCGAGCTTGAGGAACGCCGATGTCGGCGTGTCGAGGTCGGCCGGTATGTCGAAGATCTGGCTCAAGTGGTCTCCTTGGCCCGTTGAGCAGGAGAATGAAAAAACCCACCTGCCTGCCGGGAGGTGGGTGTGCGATTCTGTTGGCCGTAGGGCCTAGCCGCTGGATGCCACCTCTGGCGCGCTCCAACCCCACCACCAGGTGTGAGTCGGCTGCGAGAGGCGATATGCGGTCATGTCCGAGACACCGTATGCCTCTCCGCATTCCGAGTCAACCCCGGATCGGGAACTCGAAGGTCTCCTCGGCCTCCATCATGTCATCCGTTTCCATCCTCTCGTACCAGTCGCCATATCGCCCGGCGAGCCACGGAGCAGTTGCGCCGTGCAGAAGGATCGACAGCAAGACGGTCCAAACGACGACTGAGAAGATCTGGTCGTTTATGGCGGCGCCAGAGTCCTCGAGCAGGAAGACACCGAAGAGAATCGAGGCGAGCCCTCTCGGGCCGAACCAGCCGATGAACAACACCGATGGCAGTTTCAGCCCCGACCCGAGCAAGGACAAGGCAACGGGGACCATCCGAACGATCGTCAGCGACGCAATCGCGTACAGGATGGTCTGCACGGATATCTCGTCGAGGATGGGCCCGACCACGGCCACCCCAAAGGCCAGGAAGGTGAGCAGGGTGAGCAATTCCCCCTCGTCTGCAGCGAAGTCATACGCCCCCTGGCACTGATCCCGGGCGGCCGCCCCAAAGGCCAAGCCTGCAACAAAGGCTGCGACGAATCCATTGCCGTCCGCCAATTCCGCGCCGGCAAACGCGGCGACACCAATGGCCATGGTCCCGAGCTGGCGCATGATGCCCTCTACCCATCCTCGAGACACAGCAGCGTCGAGCAACCTCCCCCCTACCCAACCGGCCACGACCCCGGCGAGGACACCAACGCCCAACTGGGACGCAATGAGGCCTGCGATCCCCGTCTCCTCCAGACTCGACTCCATTGCCAGGACCGTCGCTGCGACCGTCACGATCGGGAGCATGATCCCGTCGTTCAGGCCGCTCTCGACGTTGATGGACTGGCGAACGCGCACCGGGACTTGTTCGTCGGTGACAACCTGTTTGCCGAGAGCGGCGTCGGTTGGTGTGAGTATCGCGGCGACCACGAACGCCGCAGCGAGCCCGAAGCCGTCGAACATGACATAGGCCAATCCGGCACCGGCCAGGAGCGTCAACGGCAGCCCGATGACAAGCAGCCGGGTGGGAATCAGCGCATCATTCTTCAGCTTCGACAGATCGATCCTGATCGCATCGGTGAACAAGACAAGGACGAGAGTCGCCTCCGCCAACAAGCCAACTGTTCCCGCACCCAGCGACTCAACCTCGAATATCCCGCTGAATCCGATGAGAAGGCCGACCCCGGTGAACAGCATCGGCGCGCTCACCACCCACCGTTCAGAGGTCTTCGAAACCAGTGCGTAGCCAAGGACGAGCAGGGCTGCGGCCAGGAGCAATGCCATGGCTGCACCCTATCCCTTCAGGATGCGCCCCGAATGTCAGTCGGGTTGGTATCGCTCCATGACGACGCCGTATGAGCCAAGGGCACCCATGGTTCTCTCGAACGACTCTGTCTCTTCGGAGACGGGAACGACCGAATAGGAGCCGCTCTCGACCCAGGTCGGCACCGCAGACAGACCCGTGAATCGCCACCTCGCCCCGGTCCACCGGGCCGTGGCAAACGCGAGGACACCCTCCCTGGTATCGGTCCGGTGCAGCTGGCCGGAGAGGAGATTCCCCAATCCATAGAACACGAACTCGTCCCCGATTTCGGCGGCCGGACCCACCAAGTGGCTGTGGTGCCCTACGACGAGATCGACCCAGCCATTGCGGATGAGGGCATCGAAGATCTCCACTTGCTGTGGCGTCGGCTCGGTCCGGTACTCGGTGCAGCAGTGAATGCTCACCACGACGAGGTCGGCCCCCGAACGTCTCGCCGAAGATGCCACTTCGAGGATCCGATCGATATCGATGCGCTGGGCCATCCAGTCTTGC
>QQVI01000084.1 GCA_003388545.1 Actinomycetota bacterium | reverse complement strand
AGCAAAGTCGACCGCATGCCAGAGTCCGATGCCGCGAGTGGCCGCTACTGCCTGCGGAAAGTGCTTTTGGACGGACTGAAGACGATCGGTTAGGTACTCGCCCATCTCGTGCGCCCGCTCCACGAGTCCCTCCTCCTTGATGACGTCGAAGGCTGCTATCGCTGCCGCGCAGGAGACGGGATTACCGCCGAACGTAGTCAGGTGGGACAGCGGCGGATCCAGAAACGTGGAGAAGATCTCCGCAGTAGAGATGAAAGCCCCTAGCGGCAGTCCACCTCCGAAGGCTTTGGCCACCGTGATTATGTCCGGTGTGACATCCCAGTTCTGGCAGCTGAACCACGCACCGGACCGGCCCATGGCGCCCTGGACCTCATCGCAAATGAGCAGGGCGCCACGTTCGTCGCAGAGCCGACGCAGGCCGGGGAGGAACTCGTCGGACGGAATCTGAACACCCGCTTCACCCTGGACGGGCTCAACGATCACTGCTGCGGTCGAGTCGGTGATCGCCTTGTCTGCAGCGTCGAGGTCGTCGAAGGGTATGAAGTCGACCGGCTCGAGCAGTGGCTCGAATGGCTTCCGCCACTCCTCTTTCCACGACACCGAAAGGGAGCCAAACGTCCGCCCGTGGAAAGAGCGCTCGAAAGAGACGAATCCCGGCCTTCCGGTGTATTTACGTGCGAGCTTGAGAGCTCCTTCGTTGGCCTCCGTTCCCGTGGAGACCAAAAACGAGACATCGAGGTCACCTGGTGTAACGGAGGCCAGGCGTTCGGCGATCTCAACCTGTGGGGTCAGCGTGAACCTCCCATAGACATTGACATGTGCAAACGACTCGATTTGGTGTTTCACCGCCTCGACGACTCTCGGGTGCGAGTGCCCGATGTTGGACACGGCAATGCCCGAGATCATGTCGAGGAACAATCGTCCGTCGGAGGTCTTGATCGTCGCGCCCTCGGCATCCACGACGATCATTTCTTTCTCCCCGGGGACTGTTTGGGAGAGGTGCTCGACGAACCGCTTGCGGTAATCGGCCGCCTCGTCTTCGGAGAGTGTTGGATTCAGGTCGAGTTCTTTGGTCATTCTCTCAGTCCCAGCGCTCGGCGACAATCTTGCGGTCTGTATAGAAGAGGACCGATTCCGCACGGCCGTGAAGCGACCCATAGGCCGACTCCTTCAAGCCCCCGAGAGTCGCCCAAGACTGGGTGGCGGGGACACCAACGTTGACACCGATATTCCCAACCGGGACCCGGGATTCAAATTCTCGTCCCGAAGCGCCGCTCCTGGTGAAAATCACTGCAGAATGGCCGTAGCGGCTCCGATCGATCAGCGAGATGGCATCATCCATTGTGTCGACCGCACTGATCGCGGCGACCGGTCCAAAGACTTCCTCCCTGGCGATCTCCATGTCGGGAGTGACACCGTCGAGGATGGTGGGGCCGACGAATGCACCCTCGGGCCACTCGGCGACGTTGACGTCACGTCCATCCAATAGTGGCTCGGCTCCTTCGCCGATCGCCCTGTCCACCATTGTGACGATCCGATCTCTCGCCGAGCGAGACACAACCGGACCGAGATCGGACGTCTCATCGAGCCCATGACCCAATCTCCATTGTGAGGCCTTCTCGACCAGCAGGTCTCTCATCGGCTCGTACGCCTCGCCGACAGGAACAAGCACGGCACCTGCGAGACAGCGCTGGCCCCCTGCCCCGAAGAAGGCACTCATCGCCGCATCGGCTGCCTTCTCGAAGTCGGCGTCGGGCATCACCACGAAGTGGTTCTTTGCTCCGGTTGCCGCCTGTCCACGCTTGCCCAGGCTGGCCGCCTTGGCATACAGCTCGGCTCCGACCTTGGAAGACCCGACGAACGAGAAGCCCTCGGTGCCGGGATGCTCCATCAGGTTGTGGACCACGTCGCGCCCGCCATGAACGAGATTCAGCACCCCGGGTGGGAACCCGCACTCGTCGATCAGCTCGAAGATCCTCGTCTGGGTGATCGGAACCTGAGGGCTTGGCTTGTTGACGAAGGTGCACCCCGCGGCAACCGCGTACGGGTAGTACTCGAGAGGCACCATCGCCGGGAAGTTGAACGACGGGACCATGAAGAAGACGCCGCGTGGGATATAGGTCACGCGCAGATTGAGGTTGGGGCCGATGTTCTCCTGGTGGTACCCGCGGGTGGTGGTCGGGACGGCACAGGTGGCCTCTATTTCCTCGATGGCGCGGAGCATCTCGCCACGCGCCTCTTTGATGACCTTTCCCATCTCCTGGACCAGAGTTCGCGCCAGGTCCTCTTTGTGATCCTCGAGGAGCTGTTTGAGCCGGAAAAACGGTCGCGTTCTCTGGACCACCGAGGTTCGCTTCCAGTCGCCGAATGCCTCTGCAGCTGCTGACACTGCCTTGTCGACGTCCTCCTGGGATGAGTTCGGTACTTGCGCGATTACCTTGCCCGTAGCCGGGTCGACCACGTGTTCAAAGCTGTCGCTAGTCGACTCTGTCCACTCTCCGTTGACGTAGTTTCGGAGTGTCCCGTAGTCCGACTTGGGCTCTTCTAGCATCGCCATCTCGCTCCTCAGACCAAGCCGTCTTCGCCGACCACGTCCTCGGCGCGGAGCCCACCGAGTCGGAAGTTGGGCCGGCCCCGACTGGCACCCGCGATTATCACGACCACCTCATTCGGCTCCGGCGCGTCGGGAACACAGACCGTGATCGTGTCGTAATGAGATCGAACCTTCAAGGCGTCCTTGTGCGCCAGCGGAACATCGATGCTGGCCCCTGCCGCCCCTCTCTTTCCAGTGGAGGAGATCCACGCAGCCCCACCACCGACTGCCTCACGGACCCGGTCGGCCATCGCACTGGTGAGAAATGCGTGGCCGTGTTCTTCTTCGCCGTTGACTCCGACGAGACTCGCTTTTCCGTAGCTCTGAACCGGTACGTCCATCGCATCCACGAGCAAGGCTCCCATCCTGTCGCCAAGCCCCACACTGAAGTCGAGGATTTCACTGAGGTCTTCGGAGAACTTTCCTGCATAGGGGTTCTCGACCACTGCTGCGATCGCCACCTTCCTGTAGAGAGGGTCGACGTCTTTTCCTGCCTCGAGGAGCCCATCGTCGATGATTGTCAGGATCTTGCGGATCGATGTCATGGAATCTCCTCCTGGCCGTCCCACTAGGGTCGGCTCACGCCACTTTCAGTTGCTCGCCTGTGAATCAGATCGCTAGGCTGTCTCTCTGTAAGAGACAATAGTACGTAGCAACTTGCTGGAGCAACGAGGAGGTTTGAATGGCCGGTGAGACACTCGACCTGAAGGTCGTGAACGGCACCGTCGTCCTGGGGGGAGGCCGATATGACATCGGCGTGGGAGTGAAGGACGGCAAGGTTGCCATGCTCGCCCCGGACGATTACCTACCGGACGCCAAGGAAGTCATCGACGCGCGTGGCAATTACATCCTCCCGGGCATCGTGGACTCAGAGGCGCACCCCGGGTGTTACGTACCTTTCGACTACGACATGAAGACGGAGTCGCGCGCTGCCGCCTGTGCCGGAGTCACCACATGGGGAATCCAGGCACCTACCACCCGTCTCGGCACTGAGCCCTTCCAGGAAGTCGTCAAGCGCAAGGACGTCGTCTCTTTCAACGAGTCTTTCCCTTCCGGGCGAGATGTCATCAACGAGGTCAGCCATGTCGACGCCTATCTGACCTACATGTTGGAGACTGATGAGCATGCCCGGGAGATCCCCCAATACGCCGAGGAGCACGGGGTCACTTCATACAAGCTCTACTTGCAAACTCGTGGCATGAAGGGGATGGCAGACGACGACGACACCAACTGGCCGAGCCGCCGGGCCGGTCTCGGCGCCGGAATCGATGACGGGACTGTCTATCAGGTCATGGAGGAAGTCGGACATCTCGGGTATCCAGGCATCGTCCATATCCATCCGGAGAACTGGGAGATAGGAAGGGTCTTCGAAGAGCGGCTCAGAGCGGCCGGGAGAACAGACTTTGGTGCCTGGACGGATCGGTCGCCCGACTTCCTCGAAGCCCAGCACATCAGGGCTTACTCCTATCTCGCCATGCAAACGCCGGGCAACGTTCCGCTCTACCTTCAGCATTGCACCACGCAGCTCAGCTTCGAAGAGGTCGCCAAAGCTCGTGCCGAGGGCCTGGAGCTATACGCCCAGACCGGGCCACCATGGCTGTGGGCCGAGCCCGAATACGGCTGGCGCATCAATGTGCCTCTCCGCCGCCGCGACAACATCGAGGCCCTATGGGTCGCTCTGGCAGATGGCATCGTCGATGTGGTCGGATCGGATCACGTCGTGGGATGGGAGCCCTCCTCGTATGAGGAGATGTACAACCCGGTCATTTGGGATTGCCGAACCGGGTTCAGCCGCGTGGAGCTCTTTCTGCCGGTGATGCTCTCCGAGGGGGTCGCTGCCGGCCGCATCAGCATTGAAAGACTCGTCCAGGTCAGCTGTGAGAATCCCGCAAAGACGTCCGGGCTTTGGGGACAGAAGGGGTCTCTGCTCCCCGGTTTTGACGCCGACATGGTCATCGTGGATGCCGGCCGTGAGGTCAAAGTGGGGAAGGAGCACATCAACACGAGATCAGGTTGGTCGATCATGGAAGGGCACACCTTCACCGGATGGCCGATCAAGACGATCATGCGAGGAAAAGTGACCGCCGAATGGGCCGATGACTCACCAGGGATGCGTCCAGTCGGGGATCCGAGAGGCGAATACCTGCCGAGGAAGCTGCGACCCAAGCATGAGGTGATCAACGCAAACAGCCCGGCTCGTGTGGCAACTACAGACCGCTGGCTCGCAGACGACTTCCAGAAGCCGGGATTCTCACCGGAGACCACCAAGTACACATCGGTGAGGGAGGGCTGAGATGGCTATCTGGGACGACGTGCTCACGGATACAGACAAGGCGGTATTCGACGCAGCCGGCTGGGGGAAGCGCGCCGGATATGGCGCTCGACCCGCAATCATGGTCATTGACGTCAACTACAACTTCTGCGGCGATCGGGCCGAGCCCATCCTGGAGTCGATCGAGCGTTGGCGCTACTCGTGCGGAGAGGTCGCCTGGAACACCGGCATACCCGCCATCGAAAGGATCCTCGAAGTCTCCCGTCGCAAGAGGCTTCCGATCATCTACACGACAAACCCTCGAAGGCCGGATGGATTCGACCTCGGCGTGTGGTCCTACAAATCCCACCGAGCCGAAGACGAAGTTGACGTCATGGGGCACAAAGGCAACGAGATCGTCGCCGAAGTGGCTCCCCATCCCGATGACCTGTTCATCGAGAAGAGAAAGCCGTCGGCGTTCTTTGGCACACCACTCATGAGTCATCTGACGATGCTCGGCGCCGATTCGTTGATTCTGACGGGCACTACCACCAGCGGATGTGTTCGTGCAACCGCCGTGGACGCGTTGAGCTACGACCTTCGGGTGACCATTCCTCACGAAGGTGTGTTCGACCGCGGTGAGGTCTCCCACAAGATCGCCCTCTTCGACCTCCACATGAAGTATGTGGATGTCACCGACCTCGGTGATGTCTTGGGCTATCTCGAAGGTCTGGAAGCAGGGCTCTTCGACGACGTCTATCCGCCCGCAGCGAAGGCGGCGCAATCGGGGTGACGGGACTGCTAGTCACTGCGAGTGGGACTGCCGCAGTCCCGAGAGGAGTAGATCGAGAGTGCCTGCGCTGA
>QQVI01000240.1 GCA_003388545.1 Actinomycetota bacterium | reverse complement strand
CAGATGTATTCAGTTGTCGTCTGTGGCTGGAGCCACGAAGAGGCGCCACTCTGCCCAACGCGGCATTTTGGTTGGCCGATCACATCGGCCCATGGAGTTTCCAGAGGAAACTCCCAAGCAACTCGACCCTTCGAGTTGCCAGCGACTCGATCTCATCGAGTTGCCGCGGAGGGAGAGGGATTTGAACCCTCGAGGGGGCGTAAACCCCCAACGGCATTTCCAGTGCCGCGCACTAGGCCAGACTATGCGATCCCTCCTAGATGTATTCACTTGTCGTGTGTCGCCAGACACCTTGGCCGATCACATCGGCCCATGGAGTTTCCGCAGGAAACTCCCAAGCAACTCGATCTCATCGAGTTGCCGCGATCCCTCCTAGATTTGATTCAGTTGTCGGACACTCACCTGTCTGCTTTCAGAAGGACCGGAAATGCCGAACGGCAACAGTGTCCAATCGCCGCACACTCGCCGGCCAGCCGAGGCCAGGTGCAGTGAAAACCACCCGGGATTTGGACCCGGGCGGCCTATGACAAGGATAATGGCCCGTGGTGACTGAGCCTATTTCGAATGACACTTATGAGAAGGCGATGCGAGTTGCCCTGGAACAAGCGCACAAGGCCGCGGCTTCCGGTGACGTGCCAGTCGGCGCCGTCCTCCTCGACCAGTCCGGGGAGATAGTTGCCGCTGACCACAATCGTCGTGAGGAACTGAACGACCCGACGGCGCATGCCGAGATGCTCGTCCTCTCTCGAAGGGCCAGGGAGATTGGCGACTGGAGACTCACCGGGCACACCCTCGTCGTCACTCTCGAGCCCTGCTCGATGTGCGCTGGGGCGTCCGTCCTCTCCCGGATAGATCGACTCGTCTACGCTGCCGCCGACCTGAAGGCCGGTGCCGTCTGGTCTCTCTACAACATCCCCCAGGACCGCAGGCTCAATCATCGTGTCGAGGTCGCTTTTGGGGTGCTCGAGGACGAGGCCGGCGGTCTGCTCCGCGAGTACTTCGAGCGCCGTCGTCAGGCGGCAACGGCCCCCGACGACGCCAATCGGCGGTCCCAGAGCGAGTAGACGAGGCCGCCGGCGAGCAGGAACACCCCCATCGCCGAGAAGGCGACTGCATATGAGAAGCCCTCAATCAGCCCCCCAACAAGTGGCGCTGAGAAGAGAAGGGAGATGTCGAACAGTGAGGTGAAGATCGACATAGCCGATCCTCTTTCCGACGCTCTGGCTCGATGGACAACGGAGCTCGATAGCACCGGAAAGACTGCCCCATGCGCCAAGCCTCCTACCGCTGCTGCAGCGAGAAAGACAGCCAAGCCCTGTGCCTGTGCCATGAGGAGCAGAGACGCCCCATAGGCGACAATGGCACCCATCACCAGGGGCCTCTGAGGAATTCGATCGTAGGACTTGCCACCGGCGAGCCTGGTCGCCGCCGCGACGACTCCATAAACGCCAAAGAAGAGACCCGCAGAGCCAACCTGTCGATCCTCCACGAAGGTTCGGGTGAATGTGAAGAAAGTCTCCAACCCGCAGGAAAAGCTGAGGGTTATCCACCAAACAGGAAGGAGGTCCTTCTGCATGAGGGCGTGGAAAAAGCCACGACGCGGGCTGCGACCCAGGATCTTCAGGAGCGGGAGGGTCCACACCAGTGCCCACGATCCGAGACCCGCAACCGCCGAGGCAACGAACAGGCCATCGAACCCGGATGCGTTGATGATGATGTCACCAAGCGCCCCGCCTGCTGCGATAGACACCAACCCGGTTATCCCGAAGACAGCTAGACCTTGGGTACGTCGCTCCTCGACTATCGCATCGGCTCCGTAGGTGAGCATCGCCGTGAAGAGCCCGATCTGGAGGACACGGTGTGCCAGGAAGAGCGCCCAAAGCAATAGCCCCCACGCCGAGGTTGCCATCAGCGCCAGAACGAATGCGGCGTTGAGCAACCCGGCGAAGAGGAGCACCGTCCTGCGATGGGCCAGGTCGAGCACCCGGCCAAAAGCGGGTCGCAACGCCAGGGCCGTGGCTGCCGCGGCGGCATACAGGACTCCAAACGTCCCTTCGCTCACTCCGAGGCGCTCCAGATAGCCGGGAAAGTGCACCATCAGAGCGAATGACATCTCCTGGAGCACGGCGGCGGCGAAGAGACGGGGGAACGCAGGGCCAAACTGGGTGAGCATGAGCCGGCGCAGACTAACGGTGTTGTAGGGCGAGCCGGCACGGTTTATCACATCGGACCAGGGGGTACGCTCCCGGGAGACCACACTGTGAGGAACCATGGGCAAGAAGAAGCGCCTACGCAAGATGATCGAGGACACCGAAGCGACCTGGGAAGACATCGTTCATGCCGGGATTGGCACCTTGGCCAAGGCTGCCAAGAAGGGAAAGAAGAAGCGGTTCGGAAAGGCCGTGAAGCGAGGGAAGAACGCCCTCGATCTCGAGCTGCAGGAGCTCGAGTCGATTGTCTTCGCATCGGACGAAATCGAGATCGCCTACGCCCCAACCGGAAACGGCTGGTATGAAGTCGATGTCAATGGCGTCGTGATCGACCGGGTCCAGGGCGAAGAGGCTGCGGCGGACCGAGCTGGGGAATTGCTGAAATCTCATGCATCGCTTGCCGACGGCAAACCGTCGGCGTCGGAGACCGGCATCCTCGACATCGGAGGTGGTTGGTACGACGTGGTGGTCAGCGGTGTCCCCATCGAGAAGGTGCAAGGGATGGAGGCAGCCGAGGATCGGATGGCGGAGGTGCATGCTTTGAACGAAGGCTCATCTGAAGACGAGTGAGTCGTTCAGAGTCTTAGTAGATCGTGCCCCCGTCGTCGTGGCGAGGAGGGCATCGTCGACACCGGCAGCCAACTCAGACCAGGTGACCCTGCGGCACCCGGAACGATCCACTTAGGGCTGCTTCCTTCCGGACCTGACCCGGTTCGCGGGGTTCCGCCGCGCAGGACCCGATCGTCAACATCGCTTTTCCGGTGCCAGGGCTGTACGCCCCGACGCCACTCGCCCCTCAGACGGGGGATTCGGCTCCGCATGAAGAGGACTTCGGATACAGGGCACCCCTAACGCCCCGCCTAGCACGATCAGTTGGGATGGTACCGGGTTGGGTCTGGTAGACCCAGCCGCCCCTCAGCCCGTAGAGAGGGGAGCAGTGACTCGAGCCCACACCGACTTGGCCTTGTCGACAACCTTGCGACGGCGCTCCGGTCCCTTGTTGGGCTCGAAGAAATACCAGCCGGCAGCAGCGGCTGCAACGAACGTGACGATTGCCTTGCCCTTTCCGCCATCATCATCCTGGAGCGGTTCAGGCAGTCTCTCCGGTACTCGATCTGCGACTCGGTCCGAAATCTCATCGGCGAGATCCGCCAGCCAGGCCGCAATGTCCTCGACTTTGTCTCGCGCCGTCTCGACTGCTTCTTTGGTACCTTCGCTGATATTCGCCTTCAGATCGTCCGGGTCGGGCGCATCGTCAAGGCGATCCTGGAGCCACTTGGAAACTTCAGTAGCTATGTCCTTCGCCTCACCCACGAGGCGCTCCGTTGTGGTCTGTCTCTTGGTAAACATCTGTATCCCTCTTTTCGCCTCGAACTACCCGATCTTCGCTCCGCTGAAACCCTATCGAGGCTTTCTCAGCCTGGCTCCGTAGACGAACCCGAACAGGCCGGAGCGCCAAACTTCCTCCAAGGCGAGCTCATGGCCCTCGAACAACTCCTCCGGGTCAGGCAGTGAGTCGAGGGACTTGTGCAGATACCAGTACTCCTTCGGTGCGCCTGCAAGGAGCAGGCCAGCCACGGGCAACACGATCGCAGTGCCAATCCGATGGAGGACGCGCAGCAGTGAATTCCGGGGCCGGGCAAGGTCGACTATGACCGCCACACCTCCTGGTGTGAGCACTCTGTCGACTTCTTCGAGAGTCAATGTCACCGATGTCAGATTGCGAAACACGAATGCTGAGAACACCCCTTCGAAGCTTCCGTCGGAGAAGGGCATGGACTCCCCCGTCGCCACGACCCGGGGGCCTACAGGGCTGAGGGAGATCATCTCGATGACCGGATCGAGGTCGACCACCTGACGTCCGCCAAAGTCGGTGTCGCCCGTGCCACTTCCCAAGTCGAGAACACGGCCGTGCGGCAGCATTGCGACCCCGCGAGATCTCCACTTCTTCTCCTGGCCCAGGGAGAGGACCCGGTTTATGAGGTCGTATCGACGCGCGATCCGGGCGAATATCGGATCAGAGACCTCGCTCACGCGCTGATTGAGTCGAACCCGGTGTACCGGCGCAGAGCCTCAGGGATCACAACGGAGCCGTCGGGCTGCTGGTGATTCTCGAGAATTGCAAGGATCGTCCGTCCCACCGCACAGGCCGTCCCGTTCAAGGTGTGAAGGACCTCGTTCCCGGACTCTTTGCGCACCCGAATCCGGAGGCGACGCGCCTGGTAATCGGTCGTGTTGGAGCATGACGTGATCTCCCGGTAGTTCTGCTCGCCGGGAAACCAGGCCTCGATGTCGTACTTCTTGACAGCTGACGCTCCCAGGTCACCAGCAGCGACGTTCACCACCCGATACGGGATTTCGAGTTCCTTCACGAGCTGTTCCTCGATCTCGAGGAGACGGTCGTGCTCGGCAGCCGACTCCTCGGGATCGATGAACACGAACATCTCGACTTTGTCGAATTGGTGGACCCGGAAGATCCCGGCGGTGTCCTTTCCATAGGTGCCAGCCTCCCGTCGAAAACACGTGGAGAAGCCGGCATAGCGAATCGGCAGATCCTCAGGGTCGAATATCTCGTCTCCGTGATACGCCGCAAGCGGGACCTCGGCCGTCCCGACCAGGAATAACTCGTCCTTAGGTATCGAGTAGACCTGCTCGCGAGCTTCAGGAAAGAACCCCGTCCCTTCAAGGGCATGTTCCCTGACCATGACGGGAGGGACCATCGGAGTGAAACCCGCCGCAACGAGGTGATCCATGGCCCATCGAACGAGGCTGAACTCGAGCAGAGCACCTTTCCCCTTCAAGAAGCCAAACCGGCTTCCCGAGACCTTTGCGCCACGCTCGGTGTCGATGATGTCAAGGGCTTCACCTAAAGCAGCGTGGTCCTTGCCATCCGATGCCGGCGTGCCGAGCCGACGGAGCTCGAGGTTGTCGGCGTCTGTCATACCGTCGGCAGCGTCTTCCGCGACCAAGTTGGGGACCTCGAGGAGCTTCGAGTCGAGTTCGGCAGCTAGCTCATCGACCCGGGCATTGGCGTCTTTGACCTTCTGGGCCAGCTGGCTGACCGAATCGATGGCCGCCTGCTTCTCGTCTCCTTGGAGAGCTGCGATCTCGCGCCCTGCCTCCTTTTGCTCGGCCCGCAACGACTCCGCTTCCTGGCGGAGGCTCCGTACCTGCTCTTCGAGAGCGATGAGCTCATCGAGATCGATGTCAGTCCCGCGACGGCGCAGCGAGTCGCGAAGCAGCTCGGGCGCGTCACGGAGAAGTTTCAGGTCGATCATGGGCTGGCGATGGTAATTAGCCGAAGAGTGTTGTCACTCCGGGTTCACGCGGAAAAGAACCTGGATCCGGTTGTCCTCGAAATTGGAGTCGATGTCAGAGACGAGGATCTCGGCGGCAACCTCGTAGGTCTCTCCTGGCGAGATCGGGAGAGGTTCGAAAGCGACGGTCGTTTGGGCGCCCGGCTGCAGTGGCGGAATGGTAGCGGTCAGCTCGATGCTT
>QQVI01000327.1 GCA_003388545.1 Actinomycetota bacterium | reverse complement strand
CGTTGCCCTACTCGGCGGCGCAGTCTCCGCTTTGGCGTTCCCCCGGTTCGGTCCGGGGCTGTTGATCGTTCCCGGTGTGACCCTCTTCATGTGGGCTCTGCGCAGGGCCCGGGGACGGGGCCACGGTGCCGTCATCGGGCTCGTGTTCGGCCTCGTCTTCTTCACCGGTCTCATGTGGTGGTCGATCGAGTTGGGCCTGATCGCTCTGCTTCCGCTGGTCATCGTCCTTTCGCTCTTCCCGGCTGCGCTGGGATGGGGCGTGGGAGGGCACGCCGGCTCACCCCCGTTGGTCTGGTTCGGCTATGCGGTTGGCGGCTGGGCTCTCATGGAGCTGGCCCGCTATCACTTTCCCTTCAGTGGACTGGAGTGGGGGGGCGCGGGTTATGCGTTGTCCGCGTTCGACCCGGTTCGCGCTGCAGCTTCCCTCATTGGGACCTCGGGGTGGACTGTGCTCGTCGTCGCCCTCGCCGCGGCGCTGGTGCTCGCCCTGGAGGGTGAGCGGAGCACGCTGGTGATGGGAGCGCTGGCGGCTCCGTTCGTCATGGTCCTCATCGGCATGATCCTCACGGCTATCACCTCCCTCCCGGATTCAGATCCGATCGAAGTTGCGATCGTCCAGGGATCTACCCCGTGCCCCTACGAGAAGTGCCCGCCCGATGAGAGGCTTCGGACGTACCAACAGCACCTCGAGTTGACGGAGGAGATCGAGCCCGGATCGGCCGACCTCGTGGTTTGGGCCGAGGGGTCGAGCGGGTCGTTCAATGCCGACCCGGTGCAGAACCCTGAGGTCGGCGCAGCCATTGGCGAGGAGGCGGCTCGGATAGGAGCTTGGATCATCGTCGGTACCGACCGTCCCATCAGTGAGGAGAACTGGGTAAACGCCAACGTCGTCTTCTCCCCGGATGGTGAGATCGTCGGTGAGTACCGCAAACAACAAGGCGTGCCTTTCGGCGAGTACATCCCGTTCCGGCCGCTGTTCGACTGGATTCCCGACCTGGAGCAGGTTCCACGCGACATGGTGCCCGGCAACGAGCCGGTGGTCTTCGATACGGGGTTCGCCACGCTCGGCTCGGTGATATCTTTCGAGGGCTCGTTCGCCCGCTACAGCCTCCAACATGTCCGAGCGGGCGCCGATCTCATCGTCATAGCGACCAATGAAGGCTCATACGGTACGACGCCGGCTTCCGATCAGCTGATTGCAATGACGCGGATGCGGGCCGCGGAGCTGGGAGTCCCGGTGGCGCACGCCGCTGTGACCGGGAAGTCGGTCGTGATAGATCAGTCCGGAGATTTCGCCTCGTCGTTCTCCGGGCTTGGCACCCGGGAGATCATCGAAGGCGTCGTCTATCGGGGTAGCAGGACCTTCTACAGCTATGCGGGGGATTGGATGCTCTATGTGTCGGTTGCGCTGGGCCTTCTCGTGGCCTGGCGTCGGCGAAGGCTGTTAGTTTCGCGATGAAGACTTTCGCCGAGGAGGAATCCGCATGTCAGAAGCCCTTGAGAATCTGCTCCAGGAGGACCGCCTTTTTGAAGTAGATGCAGAGTTCGCCGCAAACGCGAACGCGAAGAAGGGGATTCACGACGAGGCGGCCGCGGACTTCAAGTCCTTTTGGCATAAGCAGGCCCTGGACCGAATCACCTGGTACACCGAGCCCACCGAAGTCCTGGACGATTCAAACCCTCCTTTCTACAAGTGGTTCAAGGACGGCGAGCTGAACCTCTCCTACAACTGCCTCGACCGCCATCTGGAAGACCACGGCGATCAGGTCGCCTATCACTGGATCGGCGAGCCCGGTGACACCCGCACCATCACCTATGCCGATCTCCACGCAGAGGTCTGCAAGTTCGCCAACGGCTTGCTCGAGCTGGGATTGGAGAAGGGTGACCGCGTCGCGATCTACATGGGCATGGTGCCGGAACTGCCTATCGCGATGTTGGCCTGTGCCCGTCTCGGGATAGTGCATTCGGTCGTCTTTGGAGGCTTCTCGTCGGAGGCCCTATCCAGCAGGATCCTCGACGCCGACGCACGCGTGGTGATCACCCAAGACGGAGCCTGGCGGGGCGGGAACGTTGTGCCGCTCAAGGAGAACACCGACGTTGCGCTCAACTCGACGCCGGGAGTGGAGAAGGTGGTCGTCGTGAAGCGCACCGACCACGGAGTCGACATGGCAGAAGGACGTGACGTCTGGTGGCATGACCTCGTCGAAGGGAAGTCGACGGAATGCGAGGCTGTGAAGCTGAACGCCGAAGACCCGTTGTACATCCTCTACACCTCGGGCACCACAGGCAAGCCCAAAGGAATCGTCCACACCCAAGGCGGCTACCTGACCGGGGTCACCACCACGCACTCACTGGTGTTCGACATCAAACCCGATGAAGACGTGTACTGGTGCGCTGCCGATATCGGATGGGTGACCGGTCACAGCTACATCGTCTATGGCCCTCTTGCCAACCGGACCACGGGCGTGATGTACGAGGGCGCCCCCAACTACCCGGACTTCGATCGCCTCTGGCAGATCATCGACGACTACGGAGTGACGATCTTCTATACGGCGCCTACCGCCATCAGGGCATTCATGAAGTGGGGCGACGAGCACGTCGACAAGCACGATCTCTCGTCTCTACGGCTGCTCGGCACGGTTGGTGAGCCGATCAACCCCGAGGCGTGGATGTGGTATCACCTCAAGATCGGCCGCGAGAACTGCCCGGTCGTTGACACCTGGTGGCAGACCGAGACCGGGGGAATCATGATCACGCCTCTCCCAGGTGCCGTTCCCACCAAGCCGGGCTCGGCCACAATCCCGTTCCCGGGCATTTCTGCCGATGTCGTCGATGACGATGGCAACTCGGTCCCGCTGGGCGGTGGCGGGTTCCTCACCATCACAGAGCCGTGGCCGTCGATGGCACGCACCATCTATGGCGACGACGACCGTTACGTCGACACGTACTGGTCGCGCTTCGAGGGCAAGTACTTCCCCGGTGACGGATGCAAACGCGACGAAGACGGGTATTACTGGCTGCTCGGTCGCGTCGACGACATCATGCTGGTCTCAGGGCACAACATCTCCACTACCGAGGTCGAATCGGCTCTGGTGAGCCATCCGAGCGTCGCCGAAGCGGCGGTCGTTGGTCGCAAAGACGACCTCACCGGGCAGGCCATTGCTGCCTTCGTGACACTGCGGGGCTCCGTCCAGGGTGACGAGAACCTTCTGTCAGAGCTGCGTGACCATGTGGCAAAGACACTCGGGCCCATCGGCAAGCCAAAGTCGATCGTGTTCACCAACGACCTCCCCAAGACACGCTCCGGGAAGATCATGCGGAGACTCCTGAAGGACATCTCCGAGCACCGTCAATTGGGAGATGTGACCACCCTCGCCAACGCAGACATCGTCCAGGAGATAGCCGACAAGGCATCCACATCGTCCGGGGACTGAGCGTCAGGCGAAGATCGCGGCGACCAGCCACAGCCCTGCGATGAGCAGGCCGAAGCCGAGCTCGATGCCTATGGACATGGCGATTGCGCCGGCGGTCCGCATCGTCGCCGGCCATGCCTCGCCACGTCCTCGTCGGCTCCACTGGACAAAGTAGATCCCGAGAAGGAACCCGATTGGCGCGCCCGCTACCGGGATGGCGAAGAAGCCCACTATCGCCCCGATCGTGGCCACCAGCATCGTGCTCGCCGGAACGCCTGCGGCTTTGAGCCTCTTGCCAGGGACCAAGTACTTGATCACGGTTGCGGCCCCGGCCAAGCCGACCGAGGCAGCGAAGACGACCCAGCCGATTGCCGTTTGCTCGTCGAGAGCCCAGACGAGGACCGCACCAACC
Source organism: Actinomycetota bacterium (assembly GCA_003388545.1). Classification (GTDB taxonomy): domain Bacteria; phylum Actinomycetota; class Acidimicrobiia; order Spongiisociales; family ZC4RG35; genus MA-ANB-1. The sequence continues at coordinate 1,904 of QQVI01000327.1, read as the reverse complement.
ACGAGCAAGAGGCCAGGGAGCACGGGCAAGACGATTCCCAGCAACCCGATGAGGATTACCAGCCCGACTACGACCTCACCCGCTGGATTCATGGGCCGAGTATGTCATCCCTGGGGTTGGAACTCCCTCAGAGGCTGGCAGCCAGCTCCGACACTGCGTCCTTGCCGTCTTCGAGGATGGGCTCGCCATGACCCACGAGGACGATGTCGAAGTCGAGTCCTGCCATCTTGCGAACCGACTCGTCCGCAAGGCTCAGGTCCTCGGTGAAGTCCGGGTCGGCCGAAGCGGAGTTGAGGGAGCCGCCCCGGGTGTTCAGGGCGTCCCCGGCGACCAGGATCCCGGCAGCAGGGTCGAGAACTGCGATGTGCCCCGGCGTATGGCCTGGCGTCTCGATGATCTCCATGTCGAAGACCATGTCGTTGTCGCCGACCGCAATTGGCTGATTCCCGGGGACGCCACCGATCGCAGCCGCATCTCCCGCCCCGACATAGAGCGAGGCTCCGGCGGCGAGCGCGGCGATCGCAGGCAAGCTGCCGGCGTGGTCGGGGTGTTTGTGGGTGACGACGACGTCGGACACGGCATCCCAACCCAGGCCGATGTCGCCCAGCGCCGCCTCGATGTTCGACTCCGACCCGGATAGGCCGGTGTCGACCACGGCCGCGGCGCCGTTGCGGTAGAGGATGTGGGCCGAGACGAAGCCGAGATTGACCCTCGCCCAGTTGGTCGTGGCCGTGGAAGGTGGCGTGGTCTCAGCCGTCGTGCTCGACGTGCCCGTGGTTGTCGTCGTCGACGTCCCGTTGGTCGTGGTTGTCGAGTCGGAGGGAACTGTGGTCGAGGCGGGATCCTCTGATGTGCAAGCAGCGCCGAATACGACGATTGCCAGGCCCGCCTTTCCCATGTCCTTGATGGCGGCACGGCGGCTCATCGGGCGCAGGAGCTCCATGACGGCCAGCCTACCGATGGCCTTTGGGAAGGGCATTCGGAAGATATCGTGGACCCATGCGTGAGCAGACCACCGGGAGCGAGCTGCAAGCGAGGCTGCGGAGCAGCAGTGGTGTCATCGCGCGCATCAGCTTCGGGCTTCTCGGATTGCTTCTCGGTGTCTTCCTCATCGTCCTGGCCATCTACGTCCGTGTGGCCGAAGAGGTTCTTGCTGATTTGCTCGAGATACCTGATCGGTCGACGGCTGTCTCCTTCGGGTTCGGCATCCTGGGAATCGTGGTCATCGGGACGACTGCTCTGGCGGCGCTGCGGCCTTCACGGGCGACCCTCGCGGTTGGAGGCGGGGTGTTCCTGGGAGCGGCGGTGCTCACCTGGATCGTCTTCGTCTGAGCGGACAGAGTCACGGCTGGTGGATGATCCGGCGTATGTGCACCGGGTTGTTGTTCGGGCCGTCGGCATGGTTGAAGTAGAGCGCTCCATCGGGCCCGACCGTGATGGCGTTGGGCCTCCCGAACGAGGACTCGAGCCCCCGGCCGTCGGCGTCTCCGGGTTGGGTGTTGCCAGCGACGATCTCGACCTCGCCGGTCTCCACGTCGTATCGGTAGACCACGAATATGCCCCGACTGGTGACAAAGAGGGAGCCGTCCAGGTAGGCCACGTGTGATGTCTGCCAAGGGAACTCGTGGAGCTTGGTGACCTCCCCTTCCTGTGTCACCGAGAACAGCCCTCCGTCCCGGTGGTTTGCCACGTAGATGGTGCCGTCGGGCCCGATTGTCATGCCGTTGATTCCATCGAACTCGGGATGCTCTGCCCAGTCAGTCATGGTCCCGTCGGGCGTGATCCTGTGAATGATTCCCGTGTTGTACGCCTCTACGAATACCGTCCCGTCCTCGAGGGCGACGATCCCCGTTGGGCCACCAATTCCTTCGGCGAAGAGCTCCGCCGTCCCGTCCTCTCCGATG
>QQVI01000182.1 GCA_003388545.1 Actinomycetota bacterium | reverse complement strand
GCCACGACCACCGACATCGACTTCCCCTCGCCGATCAGGGCGGACAAAGACGGCAAGCACTTCCATCCAATCGGGCTCGACCGGCCACTCCGCCTGAGCAACCTGGACAAGGTCTTCTTCCCCGACTCCGGATACACCAAAGGCGACCTGATCCAGTACTACGCCTCGGTCGCTCCGGTCATCCTCCCTCATCTCGCCGACCGGCCGCTGTCGATGAACCGTTTCCCCGACGGCATCGACGGTGGATCCTTCTACGAGAAGCGAGCTCCGGGTCATCAGCCAGATTGGATGCGAACCGTTCCGGTCGTCTCCGACAGCCAGGGTGGGGTCATCGACTTCCTCGTCGCCGACAATCTCGAGGCCATGATGTGGTTTGCCAACATGGGGTGCATCGAGGTCCACCCTTTCCACTCCCGGGACGGGAACCTCGACAATCCCGACTACGCGATCTTCGACTTCGACCCCGGAGGGATGCTCCTCAAGGTGGCTCTGGAGCAACTCGGGCTCAAGGGCTACCCGAAGCTGTCAGGCTCGAAGGGCCTCCACGTCTATGTGCCGCTCGAGCCGGTCCACAGCTACGAGCGGGTGCGTCGTTTCGTCGGCGAGGTCGGCTCCTACCTCGCCTCGGCCAACCCTGACGACCTGACGATGGAATGGGACAAGCCAAAGCGGAAGGGGAAGGTCTTTGTCGACCACAACCGCAATGCGTCGGGTCAGACCGTGGCCTCGGCGTATTCGGTCAGACCCCGACCGGGCGCTCCGGTCTCGGTTCCACTCCTCTGGGACGAGGTCCCTGAGATCAAGAACGGCGAGATCACGATCGCCAACCTTTGGCCCCGCATCCAGAAGCATGGCGACCTTTTCTCCCCGGTTTTCGAGGGGGGGCAGACCCTGGATAAGGCCGAAGAGGCCCTGGAGATCAAGAGCTGAAGATCAGGTGCTGATCGATGTCGGCTCCGGGTCGGAGGCCCTCTCTGACAGCTGCTTCCAGGCAAGGACGATCACACCGAGGAGGATCACGCCGATGGACACCCAGCCGTTCCGGCTGAGGCCGATGAACCGGAAGGTGGTGTCGGTTCGGATCAGCTCCATGAGGAATCGGATCAGCCCGTAGCCGACGAAGTAGATGCCGATCAGACGGCCCCGCATCTGCGGGTAGCGCCTCCCGACCCAGGCGATGAAGAAGGCAAGCGCCACATTCCAGATCGACTCGTACAGGAAGGTCGGGTGGAAGGTCTCGGCATCGGGATATGCCTCCGGTCGAAACTGTGGCTCGATCTCGAGGCCCCAGGGGAGGTCGGTCGGCGTCCCGAACAACTCCTGGTTGAAGTAGTTCCCCCATCGGCCCAGAGCCTGGGCCAGGGGCACACCGACCGCCATCCCATCGAGAAGGTCGACGAAGTTGGCATTCCATTTCCGGCTGTAGACGTACCCGGCGATGGCCCCGGCAGTGAGGCCACCGTAGAGAGCCAGGCCACCCTCCCAGATGGCGATGACCTTCCACCACTCCCCTTCGAATCGGGAGAGATGGGTCGACACGTAGGCGAGCCTGGCCCCGAGGAAGCCGAATATGAGCACGCGGGCCAGGATCTTGGAGAGGATCTCGCCGTTGCCCCCACGTGCCAGGAAGGTCCGCTCGGTCACCTGCCAGGCGATGGCGACGCCGATCGCGATGAGGATTCCGTAGAACGTGACGCGGAGCGGGCCGATGTGGAAGTCGTTGAACGGCGGCGACGGGATCGAGGCGAGAATCGGGAGCACGGCTAGAAAATGCTAACCCGAACCGGGGATTGAATATTTCTGGGTCTTCCGACCCGGGGACTAGTCACCGATCTCCTCCCGCCCAGGCCAGGGGACTAGTCACTGGATCGCCGAAACCCTGTCTGGATGACTAGTCACCGCTGGATTTCCGGCGTTGATCATTCAGCGCCGAATCGGCTCTCCCGATCTCCGCGACATGACCCTCACAACACTACGTATGCGGACCAGGGCGATCTTCGTCCTGCTGGCGACGCTCCTCATCGTCAACGTCGCCGCGCTCGAGGCCCTTGCCGTGCAAGCCCCTCGCCCCGGCTCTTCGCTATTCATCCAGACATCGGGCCCCAATGCAGGCCTCAACATCGGCGACTACTACTCCTCACCTGCAGGCGGCGACACCGACCATCTCTTCGTGATTCGTGTTCCCTCCGATTGGCCTGCCGGCACACCGGTCACGGTGGCGCTCTACGACCCCGAGCTCGCCGGCCCCAACCCCGTGTCACCCACGGCAGCCGACGAGGTCAGGAATGGTGCCGACACCGCCTCTTTCCGACTGGAGTCGCCGACGGGCGGGTTGGTGGCATCGGCCACCTACAGCGCGCCCACGACAAATGGGACATGGGTCGAGCTCGCCACGTTCGATCCCGGGGTCACCGGGACCGGCAGCTACCAGCTGCGGGTCGTCACATCCGATGACGACGACAACTCCTGGCGGGTCGATGCCTCCCACGACCCGGACTGTGTGGTCGGTGTCGGATGCCTGCCGGGGACTCTGGTGAACGGCAATGAAGTCTCCTCGTCCGGTGGCTCAGGCTCACTCGCCATCGGTGTCGTCAGGACCAGCTGGCAGCATGCCGGGTCGGGGACGAGCTGTCAGGACCATTACTTCTACGTCAACAGCGCAACCCCGCGGCCGCTCCGAGCCCACAACTTCGACATGGACGGCAACGGCAGCGTCACCTACACGACTCCCACCGGGACGAGTGTGGCCGGGACGGTATCGGGCAACGCCACCTGGAACAACAGCTCAGATGCCAACCGAGTTGGAGACGTGCTGCCCGACGTGAACGGCTGGTGGCGAGCCAATGTATGCGTGAGCAGCACCAACCAGTATGTGTTCGAGTCGCCGTCTGCCGGGCCATCGTTCCCTGAGCCCCAGCCCGCGCCACGTCTCGACGTGAGCAAAGACGACAGTGTCGGCACAGTCCAGGTCGGCGACCAGGTCACATACACGATCACCGTCGACAACGTCTCAGACGAGGACGCCCTACCGGGCGACGCCTACGACCTCGTCGCCACCGACACGCTTCCGACAGGTCTGCAGTTCGACTCCTGCTCCTCGGTCTCGTTCACTTGCAGCGAAGCGGGCGGAGTCGTCACGGCGAGTCTCGCCAGCCCTCTTGCTCCCGGCACGTCTGCCTCCTTCGAGATCGTCGCCACCGTCACGCTTTCGGCCGGAGTCACGCTCACGAACGATGTGACGGTTGACTTCGACGACCAATTCGGCAACGGATACACCGAGACTGCATCCGACTCGAATACCGTTGACTTCGAACCGGTTCTCGCCATGACCGTCTCCGGGCCGGTTGACGTGCTCCGGGGGGACAGCGCAAGCCTCACCTACACCGTGGCCCACGATCCCGCTTCGGACCAGAGCCCTGTCTCGGGCCTGGCGGTGACCTGTGTGCTGTGCACTTCTTTCAGCTACGCATCTGGCGACACCGACGGTGACTCGATTCTCGACTCTGGCGAGACCTGGGTATACGACGCCGTGATAGCCACCGGCCCCGGAGACCCATCGGTCATCCTCGCTCAGGCCGGTGCCTCGGGCCTCGACCTCAATGGTGAGCCCGTCACCGCCAGCGTGACGGGGCAGGTGAATGTCATCGAGCCGGCCTCGTTCTCAGGGACGGTGTTCGAAGATTTGAACGGAAACGGCGTTCTCGACGCCGGTGAGCCCGGGATCGCCGGTGCCACGGTCGACCTCAGCGGACCGACCGCAGCCTCGCTGGTCACCGGATCAGACGGCACATACACCTTTGTCGACCTGGCGCCGGGTGACTACACCGCCGATGTCTCCGGAGTTGCCGCTCCGATGGTCGCCACGACAGCGACGTCACTCTCCGAGACACTCGACCCCGGCGAGGCATTTGTGGGAGGCGACTTCGGGTTCGCCGCCCCGGTGACGATCTCCGGATCGGTCTTCGAGGACTCGGATGAAGACGGAGTGTTCGACGCCGCAGAGTCTGGTCTCGGGGGTGTCGCAGTGAATCTCCTCGACTCCGGCGGGGCGACAGTCGCGACCACGACTTCGGCTGCAGACGGCAGCTATGAGTTCTCGACCATGCCCGGCGAGTACACGGTTTCGGTTGGATCCGGCATCCCCACTGGTTGGGCGATGAGGACGGCCTCATCGATCGACACCGGGTTCCTCGCTTCGGGGGCAGTCAGCGCCAACAACGACTTCGGCGCCTCGAACAACACGCCGGTCATGATCGAAGGCTCCCAGACCATCGAGATTGGCGAATTGCCCGACCCGCTGTCCGCAACCGACCCTGAAGGCGACTCCGTCTCCTTCAGCCGGGTCGATGGGATGCTGCCGCCAGGCATCACCCTCAATGCAGACGGCACCTTCGCCGGCGCTGCGACCGAGGCCGGTCTCTACCAGTTCGACGTCGAAGTCTGCGATGAGGCCGACCCGGTGGCCTGCGCCACATTCAGCTACGAGGTTCGGGTCGTCGAGGTCGATGTCGCTGCCGGCCCCGACGACCCGTCCGAGGTCGGTGCGACTGAGCTTCCCTTCACCGGCGTCGAGCTGGCCGGGCTCATGATCATGGCAACCATCCTCCTCGCGGGTGGGTCGGGAGCCGTGCTCGGGGCTCGTCGCCTCGCCGGCAACGAATAGGCCCGACTCGCATCCGGACGACGGCAGGCGACGTCTGGTAGGGACCCCGTAACCCACAGTCCATTCCGAGTCGCTAGGTTTTGCCCATGGATCTCTACGCCAGGGTGAACATTCTGGGTGGGCTCTCGGTCAGGTTGCCGCACGGTGGCCTCGACGAGGCGATACCCCTGGACAACGATCCCGTGGGTCGTGCCCAGCACTGGGTGGAGCAAGGGGTCCAGCATCTGCACATCGTCGATCTCGACGCGGCCGCCTATGGCGACAAGCAGAATCGTGATCTGATCCACCGGCTCATCGAAGAGACCGATGCCAAGGTCCAGGTGGCTGGGGGTATCCGCTCCGAGGCCGAGGCGGAGTCCTTCATCGAGCGAGGCGCATGGCGCATCGTCATGGGTACTGCCGCCATCGAGAACCAGAACATGGTCTGGGACCTCTGTCGGGAGAACCCGGACAAGATCGTCGTCGCTCTCGACGTCAGGCCCGACGAGGAGATCGCCACCCGAGGCTGGACCCAGAACAGTGGGCGCTACCTGGAAGAGGTCATGATCGAGATGTCGTCGGCCGGAGTGGTCGCCTTTCTCGTGTCAGAGGTCGGGCGGGACGCCCTCGAAGACCCTCCCAACTTCCAGATTCTCGCGTCGGCCCTCGCCACGGTCGAAGACCCCCTCATCGCCTCCGGTGGTGTCCGTAACCTCGAGGACCTGAGAAGGCTGATGGCCCTCGAGTCGTCGGGTAGGCGTTTGGCCGGAGTGGTGGTCGGCCGAGAGGTGACCGCAGGCCGCTTCACGATCGAGGAAGCCCATGAGGTGCTCGCCGGACGTGGCCCTACCCGTGCGCCGGGTGGAATCGTCGGAGCGCGTCAACTCCTCCAGGTCGGGTCGGTCGACGAGGCCCTGCGCTTTCTCGACGACGTCGTCGGCCTGTCACGACTGAGGTCGCCGGACGTAGGCGTCGCCGGGAATGTGATCGAGGTCAATGACGGACAGCAGATAGAGCTGGTCCAGGGCGCAGCCGGGCAAACAGCAACTCTTGTGCTGCTTGTCGAAGACGCCGAGCCGTGGCGCGATCACTTTTCCTCGCTGGGCGTTGAGACGGCGCGGACCTCTGCCG
>QQVI01000044.1 GCA_003388545.1 Actinomycetota bacterium | reverse complement strand
GGAGCTGGCTTGACGGCAACCGTCTCACAGCTCCGCACCCGCTGGCTGGGCCGCCTTCCCTACGCCGAGGCTTGGGATCTGCAGCGAGCCTTCCACGAGGGGAAAGTCGAAGGCAGAACTGCTGACAACTACCTGCTGCTGCTGGAGCACCCTCCGGTGTTCACCATCGGACGCAATGGTGATGCCGGCAACCTCCTCGTCCCACAGCAAGTCGCCGCTGACCGCGGTGCTGAGGTGTTCCACGTCGACCGGGGTGGCGATATCACCTTCCACGGGCCTGGTCAGCTCGTTGGCTACCCGATCGTGGAGCTCGACGATCCCAAGCAGATCGTGCCTTTCGTCCGAAAGCTTGAAGAGGTTCTCATCCGCACCGTGAACGAGCTCGGGGCGGATGCATGGCGAGAGGACGGCTACACCGGCGTCTGGACCGAGAGAGGCAAGGTCGCCGCGATCGGCGTTCGGGTTTCCCGCCGCGTGAGCATGCACGGCTTCGCTCTCAACCTCGACACCGACATGTCGTATTTCGAGATGATGAACCCCTGTGGCATCGAAGATCGGCCGGTCACGAACCTCAGCGATCTGGTCGGGCGCAAAGTGAGCCTCGAGGAGGCCGTCGAAGTCGTCGAGCGCCACTTCGGCGAGGTGTTCGGGTATTCGAATGCCGAAACCCAGCATGCCGCCTTCGTCAGGGGTCAGGGCCGGCCCAAGGCCTTCGAGGTCGACCGGCTGCTCGAGGCAGGCACCTTCTCGCCGGAGCGGAGAACCCACGAACCCGTCCTCCTGAATGGACGGCTTCCCGGTGAGCCGGCCCGGCCGGACTGGATGAAAGTCAAGGCCAGGCTCGACGGGGATTACCTGGAGTTGAAGAAGATGATGCGTGGCCTCGAGCTCAACACGGTTTGTGAGGAGGCCAACTGCCCGAATATCTACGAATGCTGGGGAATGGGTACCGCAACCCTGATGATTCTCGGCGACAAATGCACCAGGGCATGCTCGTTCTGCAACGTGGACACCGGCAAACCCACCGAATTCGATGTCTTCGAACCCTTCCGCGCCGCCGAGGCCATCAAGAAGATGAACCTCAAGCACGCCGTTATCACCTCTGTCAACAGGGATGACCTCGATGATGGCGGAGCAGGCATCTTCGCTCACACCATCACCGAGTCGCGGAGGCAGTCCCCCGGGACGGAGATCGAAGTGTTGATCCCCGACTTCAAAGGAGATCGAGAGGCTCTGCAGACGGTGATGGACGCCTCGCCTGAGGTGCTCAACCACAACACCGAGACCGTGATCCGCCTGCAGCGGGACATCCGCACCTCGGCCAACTACGGTCGCAGCCTCGCGTTGCTGTGGCGGGCCAAGCAGATGAGGCCCGACGGCCTGACGAAGTCAGGCCTGATAGTCGGGATGGGTGAGACGCGCGAGGAGGTCCTCGGGACGCTCGCCGACATGCGGGCAGTGGGCATCGACATCATCACGATCGGCCAGTATCTCCGTCCGACTGCGCGGCACCGGCCGATTCACCGATACGTACACCCCGACGAGTTTGCGGAGTACAAGGCATACGGCCAAGGCCTCGGAATACCGCATGTCGAGTCTGGTCCTTTGGTGAGGTCGAGCTATCACGCCAAAGAGAGCAGAGAGGCCGTCCCGGTCTCGATCAAGGCTAAGTAGCCCTACCAGGGACGGTTAGCCTGCCGTCATGGGCCTGACCTCGAGGGCTGCGGTGCCATGGAGGCGCTTCGCAACGATCCTGCTTCTGACGGCTGTCGGGGTGTTCTTCCTCGGCGTGGATACCTTGCCAATAGTCACCAACGACAGCCTCAGGTATCTAGACCATTCCCGTGCCCTCACTGAAGCGGGCTGGGTCGAAGATGGCTATCGCCAAATCGGCTACCCGGCCACTCTGGCTCTTGACCGGTGGCTGGCGTCGGTGGCCGGTGTGGAACCGCTGCTCTTCACGGTTGTCATCCAGCGGGCGCTGCTCGCCGGCGCCTTGGCATATGCGATTTGGCTGTGGCGCTGGTACTCCCTGCCGGTTGTTGTCTTGGTTCTCACACCGGAATTCCTGGTCCTGCCCAACTTCGTACTTACCGAAGGCCTCGCTGTGCCCTTGAGCCTCTTGCTGGCCGTTCTTGCGAGCCACTACTACCGAGCCCTCGATCAGGATGACCTATCGGGCGAGGTCCCTCGGAAGGCGTTTTGGCTCGCGGTCGCCGTCAGCGTCCTGGCCATGGTCTTGCTGGCAGTTCGCTTTCCGCTCGCCGTCTATGGATGGCTACCACTCTTGTGCGCCGCGATGGCCTATCGCCGCTACGGGAGCCGGTCCCGTCCCGTCATCGTCGTACTGGCTTTCTTCCTCGTGGCTGCAGTTGGGTTCAGCTTCGCGGCGTCGGCCGAGAATAATGATGACTTCGATGTCTTCTTCCCAACGACCAACGGCGGAGGAGCCGAGTACTGGGGAGCCTGGCGCCTGACTTTTGGCCTTCATCCCGAAAACCAGGATCGGCCCGAACTGCAGGAGTACTGGGATGAAGGATCGCCACATCCGCTGATCGCACGTATCGGGGCTGCCTACCCCAGCTACTCAGACCAGGCTCGTGCCCTCGAGGAGGCTACGGTCGATCTTCTCGAGACGTCCGGAACCACCAGGTCGCGGGAACGTATCTTTTCAATCCTCGGTTCGCTGCGCGGTGGACGCCACAACGACCTGGAAAACTACACAAACACTGCTTTGAGGTCGGGCATCCGAGACCTCGACGAGATCATCTATCGAAACACCTTCGCCATCGAGAATGGCCCCGAGGCATTTGCGGAGCGATACAACGATGGTCGGCTACCCGAGGTGCTGTGGACCTCGTCGGTGTTCCCGAGGCTCCCGGTACCTGCGCTCCAATCCCTGCTCCGTCTGGGTTTTCCGGCGGCGCTTCTAGGGACGATCATTCTGGCCATAGTGAAGCGCCGGCTCGCGCTCGGCCTGGTCTACCTGGTGCCGACTCTTGTGTTGGCCGCAGGAATGGGCTGGCTGTTACTAGACAATCTTCGACTCCTGATCTCGGCGATCACGTTCGGTGTAGCGGGCCTCTGTGCCCTGTGGGCTGTCGGGACAACGCGTCCTGGGTTGTCACCCCCTACCAGCGCGCAGGGAAGCGCCTTATCAACTAGGCACGATTCTGTGCGAGCATCGTGAAATGATCTATCTGTTGATCGCCCAGCTCCTTTTTGCCGCCCCGGCCCCGGTCCCAGTGACGGATGACGATGTCGATCTCGAACTCATCAGCAGTTCGTTCTCGGCACCCCTCTATGTGACAGCGCCGGAAGGCGACGACCGGCTGTTTGTCGTCGAAAAAGGCGGAAAGGTGAAGGTGGTCGTGAACGACCAGCCGCTTGCAACGCCATACCTGGACGTCGGTGGCCTTCTCGCCTCACCACTCGGATCAGAGCAGGGCCTGCTTGGACTGGCATTCCATCCGGACTTTTCCGTCAACGGAAAGCTCTACATCAGCTACATCGATAGCGGCGACGACCTCAGAGTCGCCGAGTTGATAGCCTCACCCACCGCCAACACGGTGAGCCTGTCGAGCCTGCGAACCATCATCAGGATTACCCAGCCCTTCTCAAACCACAACGGTGGGATGATCATGTTCGGTCCCGACGGCTATCTCTACGTCGGCAGCGGTGACGGTGGGGGCGGTGGCGATCCCGATGAGAATGGGCAGAACATCAACACGTTGCTCGGCAAGATTTTGCGCATCGACGTCAATTCGGACGACTTCCCGTCGGACTCACTCAAGAACTACGCCATCCCGTCCGGTAACCCGTTTGTCGGTGTGGCGGGGGCTGACGAGATCTGGGTCTACGGCCTGAGGAATCCGTGGCGATTCTGGATCGATCCTGTCGATGGGCGCCTCTACATAGGCGATGTAGGACAGAGTTCCCGCGAGGAAGTCACCGTCCTCGGAACCGGAGCAGCCGGATCGAACCTGGGGTGGGACATCCTGGAGGGGACCATTTGCTATCCCCCGGGGACATCCTGCTCGAGTGCCGGAACGGTCCTGCCTCAGGTGGAGTATTCACAGAGCGGTGGAGCGAGTATCACTGGTGGGATGGTCTACAGGGGAAGCAGTATTCCTCAGATCTACGGTACGTACTTTTACGGCGACTTCGTTTCGGGCTTTGTTCGCTCTTTTGAGTTCAGCGGAAGTGTCACCAACCACCTCGATTGGGACGACGTCTTCGGGGTCAGCCTCCTGTCATCTTTCGGCATAGGCGGAGATGGCGAGATGTACGTCGTCTCCCTTGGGGGATCGGTTTGGCGGATCGTCGGCCCACCCCTCGATGATGAGATCTTCTTCTATCGCGTCGACGGCACCTTCCGGTACTACGACATATCCAGTGATGCCACGCTTGGTGCCCCAATAAAGTCGGGTTCCGGGTACGCCGTCGGATGGGATGCCATCACGGGCGTAGACCTCGAGGGTGACGGCCAGGATGAGATGTTCTTCTACAAGGAGCCTGGGGTCTTTGCCTACTACGACATCGACGGCGCCGCGAACCTGGGGTCGCCGATCGCAAGCGGTGATGGGTACTCGCACAAGTGGGACTCGATCACAGCCGTGGATCTAGACGGAGATGGCCAAGACGAGATGTTCTTCTATGACGAAGGAACAGGACTGTTCGCCTACTACAACATCTCGCCGGACGCGAGCCTCGGGGCTCCTTTGCAGTACGCCGAGGGGTACTCACTGGGATGGGACTCCATCACAGCTGTCGACGTCGATGGCGACGGGCATGACGAGATGTTCTTCTACCGCAACGATGGGACCTTCAAGTACTACCGGACCAACCCCGACGGCACGCTAGGAACCCTGATGTCTTCGGGGACCGGGTACTCGTCGAGTTGGACTTCGATAAGCGCCATCGATCTCGATGGAGACGGCCAGGATGAGATGTTCTTCTACAGGGCCACCGACGGCACCTTCAAGTACTACAAGATGAAGACCACCGGCTCCCTGGGCTCACTCATTCGGTCGGGCTCGGGTTACTCGCTCGGCTGGAGTTCGATAAGCGCAGTGAATCTCGATTAGCCGCAACCCGTGCGATTGGTCTAGGTTCGACTGAAGTGATCTCCAGCTTCGGTCGATAACCAACAAGGTGAAGTTCGCAAAGCCCCTGTTTGCCGCCGTCCTGATGACGACGCTCTCGATTCCGGCTCTAGCCGATGATGTCTATCCGATCATATATCCGGTGATTGGGCCCAACACCCTGACCGACAGTTTTGGCGATCCCCGCCCTGGTGGACGCACGCACGAGGGCGTGGACATCATGGCTGACAAAATGACTCCAGTTGTCGCGGCTGCCGATGGCACGGTGGGCTGGATGCACAACGAGCAGGGTGGGAACTGCTGCGATATGGAGTTGATACACGACGACGGTTACAGCAGCGTTTACATCCACCTGAACAACGACTCCCCGGGCACAGACGACGGTCTCGGATGGGGTTTCGCCCCCGGTATCGCCGAAGGGGTCGAGGTGAAAGCAGGTCAAATCATCGCCTATGTCGGTGACAGCGGCAATGCGGAGGCGACTTCGCCACATCTGCATTTCGAGCTCCGAGATCCAAACGGCGTCGCCTTCGATCCTTATCCCAGCCTCCTCGTCGCCCCTGTCCTGGATCCGGTCAAGGCCGACGAGTTCTTCTTCTATCGGTCGTCCGATGGGACGTTCAAGTATTACGACGTGAACCCGGATGGCTCGTTGGGCGCCCCGATCGAGGAAGGG
>QQVI01000336.1 GCA_003388545.1 Actinomycetota bacterium | reverse complement strand
TGACCAGGGAGGCGATCAACGCCCGGATGTGCGAGAATTATCCCCGCTCGATGGATAACGACGTCAAAGAAAAGGCCCGGATACTCGTCGCCGACGATGTCGAGGCGGTGACCACCCTGCTTGTCACGGCTCTCGAGACCGCCGGATATGACGTTGAAGTCGCAACAGACGGCGAAAGGGCCTTTGAGCTCGGGAACTCCGGTGAATTCGACCTCGCCATCATCGACCAACTCATGCCCGGTCGCCTCGGGACTGAGATACTCAGAGGCTGGCAAGAAGACGGCATCGAGATGCCGGTGATCATGTTGTCAGGGGTCGAAGACGACGACGTTGTCGTCGGAAGCCTCGAATCCGGGGCCATCGACTACGTCCATAAGCCCTTCCGGCTGCCTGAACTGATGGCCCGGGTCAAGAAACACCTCGGCTGACTAGTCACAATCCTCAACTCGGGCCGAAATCGCCCGATATTCCTTAGACAAATGTCCGCTTTCGAACTCGCCGTCGCGGCGATGATCATCATGTTCGCCGTTAGCGCGACGCTGCTCGTCGCGGTGGTCGTGCTCAAGCTGGTGAACAACCGTCGACGCCATGCCCATCAGAAGAGGCGAGCGGCATTTCTCAAGCTACTCAGCAAGCACATCGCCGCACCTGGCTCGGTTGAGGAGCTCACGGTTCAGGAAGCCGGCGACGATGCCTTCCTCGACGCTGTCATCGATGTGCGCCACATGCTGGCAGGGCCGACAGTCGAGGAGCTGGCCGGCATCATCGACCGAACCGGGCTGATCGGATACCAGGCAAAACGGCTCCAGTCGAGATTTCCCCTGGGGAGAAGGTTGCGTGCCGCTGTGTCACTGGCCGAGATCGCAGACGCGCGAGCTGCGAAGCTCCTACTTCAACATCTGAACGACCCAATCCCTGAGATTCGAGTACAGGCCGCCCGGGGCCTGGCGCGAATGAGGTACACGGCGGCGATCGACGTGATCCTCGATCGGTTTAATCATGAAACACCCTGGGTCAGATCCCGCTTCGCCGAGTCTCTCGCCCTGTTCGATCGCGATGTTGTGTGGCCTCTGATGGCCTTTGTGAGGGTCCACCACAATCATGAGGACGACGTGGGAGTGCCCGACATCGTGCGGATTCTCGGCGTAATTGGCGACTCTGAAGTCGGACCGCCTCTGGCAGAGCTTCTCTACACAGCGACCAGCGTCGAAGTGAAAATCGCAATCATCGAGACTCTCGGGCTAGTTGGGGGCCCAATGGCACTCCGGCCTCTGCGCCGCATGATCCAGTCGAACGATTGGCGCATCAGAGCCAAGACAGCCAGTGCGTTTTCGGAGATTGGAGACCCAAGCGTCAAGCCCACCCTGGCTGAGGGTCTCGAGGACCCGTCGTGGTGGGTACGGCGCAACTGTGCTGCCGGGCTGGCGCACCTGCCGGGAGGAATCGACTTTCTGCACAAGGCGCTCGACTCGGACGACGAGTTTTCCCGAGATGCCGCTGCCGAGGCGTTGGCCGACTCCGGTGAGTTGGTCGCGGCACGGGACCGCCTGGAGGCCGGCACCGCAGACGAACGCGACTTCAAGCTGGTCGCCTACATGCACTCCAGCGATCTGGTCTCCTCATGAACGTCGAGACGCTGTTCTCCTGGATCGGGTATTTCATCCTGGTCTACTTCATCTTGCTTCAGCTCTACTTCTTCTATCTCGCCGTGCGTTCAGCCGCTGTGTTGCGCAGGTCACACCACTTGAATCGGTTTGGTCGCGTGGGCGAGATGCTCTCCAGCCACCGGGTGCCGCCCGTGTCGATTGTCCTTCCCGCGTACAACGAGGAGCAGGGGATCGTCGAGGCCATCCGATCGATGGCGATCGTGAACTACCCACGCATCGAAATCGTCGTCGCGAACGACGGGTCCAAAGACCAGACACTTCGCAAGCTGATAGAAGCCTTCGACCTGGAAAGGGTACGAATCCCATATCGGCCTGACATCAAGACCCAACCGGTGAAAGCGATCTACCGGACCAACACGCCGATCCAGATAACTGTCGTCGACAAGGAGAACGGCGGACGCGCAGACGCACTGAATGCGGGAATCAATGTCGCGCGGTATCCATACGCACTCTGCACGGATGCCGACGTGATCCTGGACGCCGAGTGCCTCGTCAAGGCGATGCGCCACGTAGTTGAAGATCGTGACCGAACTATCGCAGTTGGTGGGAATATCAGACCGCTCAACGGGTGCAGGGTTGAGCTGGGCCACCTGGTCGAGGCGACGGTGCCAAAGAAGTTGTTTCCCCGAATGCAGGTTCTCGAATACCTGCGCACGTTTGTGACCAACCGGCCTGCATGGTCCGACATGGAAGCTCTGCCCAACGTCTCGGGAGCCTTCGGTGTGTGGAAGCGCTCGGCCGTGATCGAGGTAGGGGGGTTCACCGAGGGTCATTTCGGTGAGGACATGGATCTAACAATTCGGATGCACCGACACCACTTCGACAAGGGAATCCCGTTCAGAATCGTCTACGAGCCCGGTGCCGTCATCTGGACCGAAGTCCCGGAAAGCGCTCGGGTGCTCAAACGCCAACGCATTCGCTGGCATCGTGGCCTGATAACGACAGTGGTCGATTTCCGGAGGATGGTCTTCAATCGTCGCTACAAGAAGGTAGGGATGATCTCATGGCCAGGAATGGTCCTCTTCGAGTATCTCGCACCCATAATCGAGTTCACCGGGTGGTTCATCATCCCGATCGCTTGGTGGCTCGGCGTGCTGAACATCCCGTTGATGATCGTCTTTCTCCTACTGGCCTATGGAGTGGGTGTGATCAACTCGCTGGCGGCGATACTGCTGGACGAGTCGTTCGGCTACTACGACAGCCCGAAAGACATCGTTCGGCTGGTCGTCGTGGCACTCATCGAGAACCTCGGACTGAGACAACGCACTGTTCTTTGGAGGATTCGAGCGCTCTTCGGTGGCAAGGCGACGAAGACCTGGGGAAACATGGAGCGCAAAGGAGTCGCCAATCTGAGCGCCAAGGCGTCTTAAGCGGGGTCGCCTTCGGCGAGCAGCCTCGCCTGCTCGTCAGCGGCCAGCGCTTCGACGAACTCGTCGAGATCACCCTGGAGGATCTGATCGAGACGTTTGATCGTCAACCCGATCCGATGATCTGTCACCCGATTGTCCTTGTAGTTGTAAGTCCTGATCTTCTCCGACCGTCCCCCGGTACCCACCTGGTCGCGTCGTGCTCCGGCCAGTTCGGCTTGCTGACGCTCGACTTCGATCTGGTAGAGACGGGCTCGCAGAATGCGAAAGGCCTTCTCCTTGTTTTGGAGCTGGCTCTTCTCGTCCTGGCAGGTGACTACCAGACCCGTGGGCTCGTGTGTCAGTCGCACGGCAGAGTCGGTGGTGTTCACAGATTGGCCGCCAGGCCCGGTCGACCGATACACGTCAACCTTCACATCGTTGAGATCGAGCTCGACTTCGACTTCGTCTGCTTCTGGCAAGACGGCAACCGTCGCAGTCGACGTGTGGACTCTTCCCTGCGATTCGGTCTTGGGCACGCGCTGCACCCGGTGCACTCCCGCCTCATACTTGAACCTGGAGTAGGCGCCGCGTCCCTTCACCGAGATGGTCACCCTGTCGTAACCACCGGCCTCTGAAGGCGACGCCTCGAGAATCTCGGTCTTGAACCCGCTCCGGTCGGCATACCTGAGAAGCATGTGGGTGAGGTCCCCGGCCCAAATGGCAGCCTCATCACCACCGACGCCGGGACGCACTTCGACGAGGACGTCGCGGGAGTCGTTGGGATCTTTCGGGACAAGGGCAACCTTGATGCTGTCCTCCAACTGCTCGATCTCCCTCGCCAACTCCTTGGCGAGTTGGGCCATGTCGGGGTCCGAGGACATGGCTTTCGCCTCGACCAGATCTGCACTCGCGGCGCGCCACCGCCGGATGTCTGCGACCACGTCTTTCAAGTCAGAGTGTCTCTTGCCCAACTCAGCTAGCTGCTCGGGATCGGAGAGCACCTCCGGGTCGCCAAGAGATCTCTCGGTCTCCTCGAAGACCTGTTCGATCTCGTCGAGCCTGGCGGCGACCGTATCGTCCATCAGGCCTCGTCTCCGGCAAGCGGGTCGAAGATCTGACGACGCGCCTCGAGAGCCGCAACAGGCACTCCTCCGCGTCCCATCACCTCATCGAAGGTCTCTTCATCGAGAGCGACGATCAGGCTGGAGATCGCCACTTCGATCTGATCGTCGGCGGGCGTGCCTGTCGTCAACTTCTGCAGCCAGAGCCCTGGCGCAGCGAGGGCACGGGCCAGAGCACCATCGCCTCTCAGACCGGAGAATCGCAGCAACTCATAGCTGGCGCCAGCGATCACCGGTATGCCCAGAAGCCTCGTCAGGACCAAGAAGAGCCAGCCGTGCTGACCCAAGAATGAGAACACCACGATCGAACCGAGGACCACAATCATCAAGAAGCTGGTCCCACACCGGGGGTGCTCTGGCGGGTACTCCCGAACGGCATCGATGCTGAGAGGCCTCCCTGCCTCGTAGGCCCAAATCGACATGTGCTCGGCACCGTGAAACTCGAAGACCCGGGCTATCTCCTTCGAGCGCCCGATCGCCCAGATGTACCCGATGAATATCACCAATCTGAGAAGACCTTCGACCACCCCGAACAACAGGTCGTTCTCGCCCGAAACGAGGTTCGCGGCCCCGGCAGGAAGCAAGATGAACAAGCCGGCGAAGATGGCGAAGGCCAAGGCCATCGTCCAGCCGATCTCCCAGCCGCTCAACGGCTCCTCTTCCTCCCCCGTCGCCTGCTGGGCCGACCACGAGAGGGCTCTGAAGCCGAGGGAAAGCGACTCGACCAGGACGAGGATGCCGCGAACGAAGGGCACTCGTGCGAGGCGGCTGCGATTGGAGAGTCTGGGCAAGTCGTCTCGTCGTGCGACGATCCGATCGTCGGGTTGGCGCACTGCAACCGACCAGGCGGTAGGGGCGCGCATCATCACGCCTTCGATGACTGCCTGACCCCCGACCGTCTTAGCCGGGTCGATGTGCTCGCTCACGCTGACTTGCCAGTGAGCGAGGCTTTCACTCGCTCGAGGCGCTCTCGTCCTCGTCGGACTCTTCGGCCGCCTTGGTGAAGGCGGTCTTTCCGTAGCGCTTCTGGAACCGCTCTACGCGACCACCCGTGTCGACCAGCTTCTGCTTGCCGGTGAAGAATGGGTGACACTCGTTGCACAGCTCGACATGCATGTCGCCGGGCTTGGTGCTTCTCGTGGTGAACGTGTTGCCACACGAACACGTCACGACGGTCTCGTCGTAGTTGGGATGAATGTCGGTCTTCATCGTCTCTCCTGAATCAAGTAGTGCTCTTCGCCACTTCGGCGAGGAAGTCTGCATTGGTCTTCGTGGTCTTGAGCCGGTCGATCAGAAGCTCGATGGCTGCTCCGGACTCCAATGCCAGCAGCACACGCCTCAGCTTCCAAACTTGCTCCAGCTCCTTCCGATCGAACAAGAGCTCTTCCTTTCTTGTTCCCGAAGCCTCGATATCGATAGCCGGGTAGATCCTCTTGTCGGCGAGACGACGATCGAGACGCAGTTCCATGTTCCCGGTTCCCTTGAACTCCTCGAAGATCACTTCATCCATCTTCGAGCCGGTTTCGACCAGGGCAGTTCCGAGAATGGTCAGTGAGCCACCTTCTTCGATGTTTCTCGCTGCACCGAAGAACCGCTTCGGCGGGTAAAGAGCCTGGGAGTCGACACCACCGGAGAGGATTCGCCCTGATGCGGGCGTTGCGAGGTTGTGGGCACGAGCAAGTCTGGTGATGGAGTCGAGGACTATCACCACGTCGGTGCCCATCTCAACGAGTCGCTTGGCCCGCTC
>QQVI01000189.1 GCA_003388545.1 Actinomycetota bacterium | reverse complement strand
TGGTTGACCCGAGCTGGTACATGTCCCTTGCGGCGGTCCTCTTCGTCATCGGGGCCCTCGGGATGCTGTCGCGGCGAAACGCCCTCGTCATGTTCATGTGCATCGAGCTGATGCTCAATGCGGTGAACCTCACTCTGATCTCGGCGGGACGTGCCATGAACGACCTCAACGGGCAGGTGGCGACCTTCTTCATCCTGGTCGTGGCGGCTGCCGAGGTGGTCGTCGGGCTGGCCATCATCGTGGCCATTTTCCGACGGCGATCCACCGCCTCGGTCGACGAGCTCAACGAGATGAGCGGGTAGCGCATGCCTGTTGAAATGCTCTGGCTAGTGATCGCCCTACCCCTGCTGGGCGCTCTGTTCCTTCACTTCCTGGGACGCCGCATCGGGGAGCCACTGTCGGGCTGGCTGGCATCGGCTGCCATCGGCACTTCCTTCCTCATCGCACTGGTTGCCGCCTTCCCCTTCATCGAGGGAGGGGCTCACGGCGAGACGTCCCTCCTCTGGGAATGGATGCCCGCCATCGGGGCGAGCCTGGAGATCCAATGGGATCCCCTTGCGGCCCTGATGACACTGGTGGTCACCGGCGTTGGGTCGCTGATCCACGTGTTCGCCATCGGATACATGCACGGCGACGAGCGATTCGGGAGGTTCTTCACCTACCTCAACCTCTTTGCCGCGTCCATGCTGACACTCGTCCTGGCCGGGAACTACGCCATGCTCTTCCTCGGCTGGGAGCTCGTCGGGCTCTGCTCGTACCTCCTCATCGGCTTCTGGTACACGAGGCCCTCGGCCTCGGCAGCGGCCAAGAAGGCCTTCGTCGTCAACAGGATCGGCGACTTCGGGTTCATGATCGCCCTGATGCTGGTCTTCACGAGTTTCGGCACCCTCTCCTTCGCCGGTGTCTTCGAGAGGGCTCCGGAGATCCTGGACACGGGCACTGCCACCGCCATCGGGCTGCTGTTCCTGGTCGGCGCCGCCGGCAAGTCGGCCCAGGTGCCTCTGTACGTGTGGCTCCCCGACGCGATGGAGGGCCCGACACCGGTGTCGGCCCTCATCCACGCCGCCACCATGGTTACGGCCGGCGTGTATGTGATCGCCCGGTCAGCGGCGATCTTCGATCTCGCTCCGGCGGCGTCGACAACGGTTGCCACCATCGGTGCCATCACTGCGCTGTGGGCGGCGACCATTGCCATTGCTCAGCGCGACATCAAGAAGGTCCTGGCCTACTCGACCGTTTCCCAGCTGGGGTACATGTTCCTGGCCGTCGGATCTACGGCCTATGTGGCAGGCATCTTCCACCTGATGACGCACGCCTTCTTCAAGGCCCTGCTCTTCCTGGGAGCCGGTGCCGTGATCCATGCCATGGCCGACGAGCAGGACATGCACAAGATGGGCGGCCTGCTCAAGCGCATGCCGACTACGGCGATCACCATGGGAATCGCCACTCTCGCCATCGCCGGCATCCCGCCTCTGGCGGGTTTCTGGTCGAAGGACGAGATCCTCGCCTCGGTCTTCGAGCGGGGTGGCTGGTTCTCCGTGCTCTTCGTTGTCGGGCTCATAACCGCGCTGCTGACCGCCTTCTACATGACCAGGCAGTGGGTGCTCGTCTTCCTCGGCGAGCCTCGTTGGGAGGAGGGAGCCGACCCGCACAAGGCACCACGGGTGATGTCGGTGCCGCTGATCGTCCTCGCCGTGCTCTCGGTCGTCGGCGGGCTCATCAACACACCATTTCGTCTCACCCTCGAGCACTTCCTGGAGCCCGTTTGGGAGGGAATCTCCATCCAACATCCACCCGAGGGGATCGGGATGTTCCTCATCCTCGGCGGGCTATCGGTGTTCGCCGGGTTGGTCGGCGTCGCCGCCGCCTACATGACATATCGGCGCCCGATGGAGTCATGGCGCAGCTTCGAGGATGGCTTCGAGCCCTTGTGGGGAGCGTGGGAGGACGCCTACAGGGTCGATGACATCTACGGCAGGACGCTCGTCGCCCCGGGGCGAAAAGCGGCTGAGGTCAGTGCCTTCGGCATCGACCTGCCGGTCATCGATGGCGCCGTCAACGGTGTCGCCGCTGTCTTCACCGACCTGGGCCGGCGTCTCCGACCCCTGCAGACCGGTTACGTCTGCAACTACGCCGCCCTCCTCCTCGCCGGTGGCCTGGTAGTCGTGGCGTGGATCCTGGCAGGAGGGCTGTGATGGAGCGTCTGAGTCGCGTGACAACTCAGCGGAAACGACGTCGCACTCCCCCTCCGACCCTCCCTTCGGTCGGCCCACCTCTCCCTATCGGCCAAGGGCCTCAGGGGGAGGAAGGGCGGCAGACGCTTCTCGAGAGGAGTGACGGGTGTTAACCGCTCTTGTTCTCCTCCCGGTGGCGGCTGCGGTCGTAGTGGCGCTCATCCCGTCGCGAAGACGCGAGCTGCATCTTCCTGTGGGGATAGCGCTGTCGGTGCTGCCGCTGGCTCTCGCCGGATATCTGTTCTGGGCGTTCCAGGCCGAAGCCGGCTATCAGTTCGCCGTGGACGCCGTCTGGTATGAGCCGTGGGGGATCAGCTGGTCTCTCGGCGTCGACGGGATCTCGCTGCCTCTGGTGCTGCTGACTGCGCTACTCGTCCCGATCGCGTTGGGCGCCTCGACAGCCATCAGCAAGCGCACCAAGGAGTTCGTCGTCTACACGCTCCTCCTCGAGGCGGGGATGATCGGTGCATTTCTCGCCCTCGACCTGTTCCTCTTCTTCGTCTTCTTCGAGGCGATCCTCATCCCGATGTATTTCATCATCGGCATCTGGGGTGGCGAGCGACGCATCTACGCCTCGGTGAAGTTCTTCATCTACACCGCACTCGGCTCCGCTCTGATGCTCGCCGCGATCATCGGGCTCGCCTTCAACTACAGCGAGCAGTTCGGGACGCTCTCGTTCGCACTCGAAGATCTGATGCAGGTGACGCTGAGCGGGGGGACGGAACGGTGGTTCTTTGCAGCGTTCGCCCTGGCCTTTGCGATCAAGGTTCCACTGTTCCCCCTGCACACCTGGCTGCCGGACGCCCACGTCGAGGCGCCGACAGCCGGCTCCGTCCTGCTGGCAGGCGTCCTCCTGAAGCTCGGTACCTACGGCCTGCTCCGCTTCAACCTGTCTCTCTTCCCGGAGGCATCGGTCGATGCTGTTCCGATCATGGGGGTCCTCGCCGTGATCGGGATCATCTACGGCGCCCTCGTCGCCATCGTCCAGCCTGATCTGAAGAAGCTCGTCGCCTACTCGTCGGTTTCCCACCTTGGGTTCATCGTTCTCGGGACCTTTGCCCTGACCTCGGGTGGGCTGCAGGGCGCCGTCATCCAGAACGTGAACCACGGACTCACGACGGGTGCCCTCTTCCTCCTCGTCGGCATGATCTACGAGCGACGGCACACCAAGGAGATCTCCGAGTTCGGCGGTCTGCAGAAGGTGATGCCCGTGTTCGCCGGTTTCTTCCTGTTCATGACCTTCGCTTCGATCGGATTGCCGGGTCTGAACGGGTTCGTGGGCGAGTTCCTCGTGCTAGTCGGCTCTTACGCAACGCTACCGGTTCTGGCGATCATCGCAGCCTTCGGCGTGGTGCTCGCAGCGATCTACCTGCTGTGGGCCTATGAGAGGGTGTTCACCGGGATCCCGGACAAGGAGGAGAACAGGGTGCTCCTCGACCTCTCGCCGAGGGAGATCGGCCTGCTGGCGCCCCTGGCGGCCCTAGTACTCGTGCTCGGCCTGTACCCCTCGGTGTTGCTCGACAAGATCGCCCCATCCACCGAGTCGGTCCTCGATCACATCGAGAGCACAACCGACTATGTCACGCCTGAGCCAGGCCGCCTCGACGACGTCTATGTCGCAGAGGAAGGTGACTCATGATCCTCACACCTGAGGTCTCCTGGCTGGCCATCCTTCCCGATCTGGTCCTCGCCCTGGGAGCAGCGGCGGTTCTGCTCGTAGAGGTTCAATGGCATCCGGTCACCCGCGTCCTCGCCTGGGTCGCCGGTGGGTCGATAGCGATTGCCGCCGGAATCACGGTCCTGCAATGGCTCGCCGCCTCCGATGCCGTCGCCGCAGGAGACCTGGGGAGCCTCACCGCCTTCTCGGGCATGATCCTCATGGATGGCTTTGCCATCTTCGGGCGGCTTGCCTTGCTGGCCACCACCGCTCTGGGCGTGGCCGCAGGGTGGCAATTCTTCAAAGATCTCGGTCGGAGGGGGGCTGAGGGACTGGCTCTGGTGCTCCTCGCCACGACGGGGTTCTCCATCATGGTGGCGTCGAACAACCTCGTCATGCTGTTCTTGGGTCTCGAGGTCGGCTCCATCGCCCTGTATGTGCTGGCCGGCTTGACCAGGGAGGATCGCAAGGCGGACGAGGCTGCGATCAAGTACTTCCTGATGGGCTCGTTTGCCTCGGCGATATTCATCTACGGCGTCGCCCTGATGTATGCCGGCACCCGCCAGCTGACCATCCTCGGACTTGGTGACTTCCTATCCGGATTCATCGTCAGCAGCCCCGGAGTGATCCTCATAGGGATCGGGCTGATCGTCGTGGGGCTCGGATTCAAGGTCTCCGCCGCTCCCTTCCACACCTGGGCGCCGGACGTCTATCAAGGCGCTCCCGCGGGCATCGTGGGGTACATGGCCGGAGTGGCGAAGATCGCCGGCTTCGCCGCAATCTCCCGCATCCTTCTCACGGCCGTCGACGACTTCGAGGCCAGCTTCCTGCCGGCCATCGCCGGAATCGCCGTGCTCTCGATGCTCCTTGGCTCGGTCCTCGCGCTCGTGCAAAGCGATGTGCGGAGGATGCTGGCCTACTCCGGTGTCGCCCACGCCGGCTTCATCATGACCGGTGTGGTGGGAACCAGCACCGACGGCATCCTCTTCTACCTGCTCGCGTATGCCATCCAGCTGGTCGGGGCTTTCGCCGTGGTCGCGGCAGTTTCCGGCTCGAGTGGATCGGGGTCGGCCCTGTCAGAGTATCGAGGCCTGTCGCGACGATCGCCCGTGCTGGCGGGGAGCCTGACGGTGCTTCTCCTCGGCATGGCCGGCCTCCCTCTGACCTCGGGTTTCGTCGCCAAGTTCGGAGTGTTCGCCGATGCCTGGTTCAACGGTTACGAGTGGCTGGTGATCGTCGCCGTGCTCGCTTCGGTCATCGCATTCGCCTTCTATCTGCGCATCATTGTGATCATGTACATGGAAGATGATGAGTCGGCGCTGATCGAAGTTCCAGGTGTCGTCCGGTTGGTACTCGGAATCGCAGTCGTCGCAACCCTGGTTTGGGGCATCATCCCGTCCTCCCTATTGGACGTCGTGGCTGATGCGCTCCCGCTCTAGAAGACTCCCGCTCCTCGCCTTCCTCGCCTGTTTCCTCTTTGGCCTGGCCCTGCCCGCCGGGGCCGCCGAGGTGGACAGCAGCGACATAGTCATAATCACCGAAGACGACGTCTTCGATGGCGATCTCTACGTAGCTGCCAATCGCGTGCTGGTCAGGGGCACCATCGATGGTGACCTCTTCGCCGTCGCTGCCCAAGACGTGCGGATCGAGGGTCTCGTCACCGGCTCCGTCACCGCCCTCGCCGCCGAGGTGGTGGTCACCGGATCGATCGGGCAGTCTTTGCGCGCCACGTCTCCGTCACTCGAGATTTCCGGGTTGATCGGTGAGGACGTGGTCGTTGCATCCGGCAGCCTCTCCATCCTGGATGGCGCAGTAGTCGAGGGTGACGTGGTTGTCTGGGGCTGGTCCGCGACGTCGACCGGCCTGATCGAGGGCGATCTGGAAGGGACGATTCGCCAGCTGACCATCGGGGGCACCGTGGGCGGTGTCGGGGTGACCGTACGGCGGATCGAAGCCCGAGAGGGCCTGGTGGTCAACGGCGATCTCACCTACAGGTCGGATAGCGAGATCGTCGGTCTCGA
>QQVI01000307.1 GCA_003388545.1 Actinomycetota bacterium | reverse complement strand
ACAACGGCACCAATGCCTATGCGCAGGCGAAGCGGGCGCAGGTGATTCTCACGGAGATGTGGGCAGACCGCCTCCGGGGCACAGGCGTCGCGGTCAACTCGATGCACCCAGGCTGGGTGGAGACCGCGGGTGTAGCCTTTTCGCTGCCAACGTTCAACAAGGTGATGAAGCCTCTGCTCCGTGATGTCGGTCAAGGGGCAGACACGATCGTCTGGCTGGCGGCGTCTCCAGAGGCCTCAGATCTGACGGGCGGCTTCTTCTTCGACAGAGAGCGGGTCGACACCCATTTGTCGGATTCGACGCGAGAGTCCACCTCCGATCGCGAATGGTTGTGGGACCGCCTCGCCGACGTCACCGAAAGTGACCTGGCCATCGAGTCAGTCTGATACGGCCTCGTAGGCCGAGATCGCTCGCTCCCGGGCCATTGCATGGTCGACGATCGGCTCTGGATAGTTGTCGCCGATGTAGACATCGTGTTCGGCGAGCTCCATGGGGGCTGCCTGCCACGGAGCATGGATCAGCTCGGCTGGCAGCTTCGCCAACTCCGGCACCCACTTCCGGATGTAGTCGCCTGCCGGGTCATGTCGCTCTGACTGAGAGACAGGGTTGAACACGCGAAAATAAGGGGCAGCATCGGCGCCAACACCGGCTACCCATTGCCAGTTTCCGGAATTCTGGGCCACGTCGGCGTCGAGGAGATGCCTCCGGAAATGCCGTTCCCCAACTCTCCAATCGACCAACAGGTCTTTCACGAGAAACGAGCCGACGACGAGCCGAACTCGATTGTGAATCCAGCCTTCCCCTTGCAGCTGACGCATCCCGGCATCTACCAGCGGATAGCCGGTGAGGCCTCTCTTCCAAGCCTGAATCCCATCCGGGTCGTCTCGCCAGGAGACGGCGGAGTACTTCTCGCGAAGCGGCTTGTCGGGCATCTCAGGAAAGGCCGCCAGGAGATGCGCGTAAAACTCGCGCCAGGCGAGCTGCCGTATGAAGGCACGTCGCCCCTTCGTCGACTCCCCGACTTCCTCGATGATCCGCTTTGGGCTGAGGAAGCCGTATTTGAGATCGATCGAGAGACGACTCGTCTCGTCTAGATCGGGACGGTTTCTCTGCTCGTGATACTCGTCCACCGAGTCCAGGAACTTCTCGAGGCGCTTCTGTGCCGCCTCCTCTCCCCAACTGTCTGGATGCTCTGAGTCGGCCGGGATGCCTAGGCCAGTCTCGCTAAGTATCTCGGATTCATCGGGAACATCGTCCTCTTCGATAGGAAGCTCCGCCCAACTCTTGTGGAATGGCGTAAAGACCTGATAGGTCGTTCCCTCCTTGGTGAGCACCGAGCCGGGCGGGTGAACATACAGCCCGTCGTGCTCGACAAGCTCGATCTTCTCCCTCACCTGCTCGTCCCGGGCACTGCCATAGGGAGTGATCTCGCGGTTGATGTGGACCCTATCTACTCCAAGCTCACCTGCGACGGAGGGCACCACTTCCTCAGGCTTACCCGACTCGACGCGAAGCCTGCCGCCGAGTGCACCCAGCCTCCAGTCCAGCGAACGTAGGCCCGCTTCGAGGACCATGCGCCGCTTGTCGGTGACCACTTCGTACAAGTCGGGGTCCAAGACGAAGAGCGCGGTCACCTCGTCTGACGCGGTCCCGGCGGACCAAGCGGGGTTGTCGTCGAGGCGGAGGTCCCGGCGGAACCAAACGAGAGAAGAGCTCATCGGGATTCCACAACGGTGTTCATGTGTCGAGGATGACCGAGACCACATCCCCGGCGCTGGAGACCACGCCACCGGCAACTTCACGGGTCAAGGCGAACCCGGCGATGTCTCCCTTCCAGGTGAAGGTGGCGGGACCGGGATCGGCGCCGAGGACGCCGGCCGATATGGCAACCTCATCGGGGGTCAGAACCCAGAGTTGGTAGGTCCGGCTCGGGTCGAGAGTGTCGAGCGCGTCGGTCGGGATCACATAGCCAAGGCCGTCTTTGCTGAGAACCACCCTCGCCACTGCGACATCGTCGACAAGGAAGTCACCCACCAGCGCACCCGGCTCTTCGGCAGCAGACTCAGCGGCTGCGACAACACCTTCGTCGGTTGAAAGGCCGTCAAATGCAAGTCGCTGGCCGACGAGGACGCCGGCGAACACCAACGCAACAACCGCCGCTGTGGCCAACATCCAGTTGAACGGATTACCGCGCCGCCTGGCACGCTCCGCGCCGAAGTCGATCACTTCGCCTTCGTCGCCCTGTGATATTGCTGCTTCGATCCGATCCCAGACATGAATGGCCGGTGGCTCGTCTGGAACCAGTTGGGCTGCAACGTTTCGATGGACGTCTAGCTCCGCACGGCAGGCCTCGCAGTCCTCTAGATGGGATTCGAGAGAGGCTGCCTCAGACGGATCTAGGGCATCGAGCGCGTACAGTGGCACGAGCTCGACCAGTCGAGAGTGGCCACTCATAGGTCCACCCCCTGGAGATTCACGGCGAGCTTCCGCATCCCTGCGCGGATGCGGCTCTTGACAGTCCCCTCAGGTGCTCCGAGCTCCTTCGCCACCTCGACATACGTCAGACCCCCGAAGTAGGCCATCACGATGGCCCTCCGCTCGTTCTCGTCGAGACCGTTCAAGGCTTGGCGCACTGTCTCCGAGCTGACCTTCGTCATGACATCTTCCTCGACTCGGGAATAGTCGGGATCGGGCGGGATCTGCTCTCTTCTCGCACGCGACTCCTCTGACCTGACCACGTCGACGGCGCGCCGGTGCGCGATGGTCAGGAGATACGTCTTCAGCGACCCACGTGCAGGGTCGAATCCGTCCGGCGAGTTCCAGAAGCTGACAAACGTCTCTTGAACCACATCCTCGGCCAGGGTGGGATTTCTGAGAACCCTCTGTGCAACCGCCATGACAGCGCCACCGAAACGGTCGTAGATCTCCCGAAGGCTCGTCTGGTCGCGGGCAACCACTCGGCCAACCAGTTCGGCGTCGGTCGGCTGTGTAGTCAATGTGACAAGGCGGATGGCATCGGATTGTGAGACTAGATCCGGCGTATCTGTTTTGGGATTTCGAGAATGCCCGGCCGGCAGGTAGTCCGGCCTTACAAGGGGACGAAGACTCGTCCGCTGCGGGGTAATGACCATTTCACCCGATATTCGGAGTCGGCGCTCCCCTTGGATTGGGTCGGCTGGCCCACGAGCCCGTCAAGGGATGGCCCAGACCAGGGTCTCGGGATGGAACTGGCTCCACGCGAACCAAAACGACTCATGTGAGGCAACCTCGCCGTCGGGGTCGACCACTCGAAATCCGGATCCCTCGGCGATCACGGAGAGGCCCTGGAATTCGACCCGCCCGCCGTCGTCGAGGGCCGAACGCAGAGCCGGGACCGGAAATGCGATTGCGGTCCCGTCGGTCGTGACTACTCCGAGAACCTTCTCCTGGACCTCGAGCCGAGGATCTACCGGGCCGACGGGGAAGATCGGCCCGAAGTCGTCCCGGTCGCCGAGAGGATCATCGGAGTAGGAGCGCCCGAGCCCGCCATCTTCAGCGATGACCCGCGTGTCCGGGTGGGCCTCGAACCAATCGGCCCAAGTCGAAGCAACCACAGAGATCTGGTCGAGAACCACGCCTGCCTCGCCCAATGGGCCCGATAGAGCCTCACCGGTGAAGGTGTCGAACACCGAAGAGGTGTTCAAGTCGTACATCACCTTGTTGGAGCGGGACAGCAGACCGGACGTGCGCAACACGACGGTTTCGAAAGAGTCAGGCACCGAGCCGGTCAGGTACGCCTGAGCCGAACCACACAGGGTGCAATAGGGGACACCAAGACGATCGCCCCCCAGAGTGAGGTTGACCATCTCATGCACCTCCATCTGGTTCCTGGGAAGGGCGAGAGACTCACCGTTGTGCACGATGCCAAAGACGACGTCGTCCCCCTCGAGCCAGGAGGCCTCCTCACCCGGGACGGTGGGCGGGTCGTCCAGGGCCGGTATACAGCCCTCCAGGCAAGGGTTGGGATCTCCGAGAGGCCGGTCGTCGATCAGGACACCGCCCCACGTGACCCAGCGCCAGTCGATGGCGACGTTCTCTTCGAAGAACGGCCGCCAACCCGGCTCCAGGATCGTGTAGAGCTCGCCCTTTCTCACGTCATAGCCATCCCACGCTGGAAGATCCCATGCGATCAGGTGATTGAACGCGTCTACGAATGCAGGGCTGCCCGCCTTCTCGAGTGTTATCCCCGTGGTCTCGGTGAACACCCGCTCGATCTGCGAGCCGTTGGGGCCGCCCTGGAAGAAGCGAAGCAGGTCCGCGAGAAACCACGAGACTCGAGGGTCTCCCCCATCGCCGATAGCGTCGAGTGCCTCTGACTCGAACCCCCCAGCCGCGATCGAGGCGATCACGGAGCCAACCTCGTCATCGATAGCGGGATCCAGAGCGCCCTCTGGGACGTCGGGGGGAGGCGGGTACCCACCATCGAATTCCTGGGGCTCGACCAGGCTGCCGACGACAGACGACGTGGTCGTGGTCGTGACCACGGCCACATCGGTGCAGGCAGTCAGAAACAGTGCGAGAACGAGGAATCGTCTCATCGAGCCGAGACTATGAGCCGGGGTGTAAAGACCGCGCAAACGAACTGGAGCGGACATTTCTGGATCGAGGGGTTGCAACCTGCGACAGCTTCGCGTAAGTTGCCGACCCAATGGTCATTCGTAACGACAGCAGGATGATGTGCATGGCTTGTATGACAAGCCGTGCGGCCCGCTGACGTAACGAGTTCCCAGAATCAAGGAACCAGAGGATCCGCACCCGGCAGAGGTTGCGGATCTTTTTTGATTTCGAGCTGACACCGGGCGATCCCCGACAAGGAGAAATTCGATGTCAGCCGACTACCGATTCGAGACGCTCCAGGTCCATGCGGGCCAGGAGCCGGCCCCGGGCACCAATGCTCGGGCCGTGCCCATCTATCAGACGACGAGTTACACCTTCGACGACGCCGCCCACGGGGCGCGGTTGTTCGGGCTGGAGGAGTTCGGGAACATCTACACCCGGATCATGAATCCGACAACTGATGTCTTCGAGAAGCGCATCGCTGCGTTGGAAGGCGGAGTGGCGGCCGTCGCCACGGCCAGCGGCCAGGCCGCTCAACTCACGACCATCACCACCCTGGCCGAAGCCGGAGACAACATCGTCTCGACGAGTTACCTCTACGGGGGAACGTACAACCAGTTCAAGGTGGCGTTGGCCAGGATCGGCATCGAGGTGCGCTTCGTGGATGGCGACGACCCAGCCGAATTCGAAGCGCTCA
Organism: Actinomycetota bacterium; assembly: GCA_003388545.1. Taxonomy (GTDB): domain Bacteria; phylum Actinomycetota; class Acidimicrobiia; order Spongiisociales; family ZC4RG35; genus MA-ANB-1. The sequence goes on along the minus strand of QQVI01000307.1, from coordinate 634 downwards.
TCGACGACAGGACGCGCGGGGTCTATTTGGAGACGATCGGGAACCCGCGTTTCAACGTGCCCGACATTCCCACGATCGCAGACGTTGCTCACAAGCACGGCCTCCCCGTAATTGTCGACAACACCTTCGGGGCCGCCGGGTACCTGTCACGACCGATCGACCATGGCGCTGACATCGTCGTCGCCTCTGCCACGAAGTGGATCGGTGGTCATGGGACTTCGATCGGCGGTGTCATCGTCGACTCGGGCAAGTTCAACTGGGACAACCCGCGCTTCCCTTCTTTCACCGAGCCGGCGCCCGGCTACCACGGCCTCGTCTTCTCCGACGTGTTCGGGGTGGACGGCCCATTCGGGAACATTGCATTCGCGATAAGGGCGAGGGTCGAAGGCTTGCGCGACCTCGGGGCGGCCCTCAGCCCTTTCAACGCCTTCCTCTTCCTCCAAGGGCTGGAGACTCTCTCACTTAGGGTGCAGCGCCACGTCGACAACGCCCTCGAGTTGGCCAGATGGCTCGAAGCACATGAGTCGGTGGCATGGGTCGACTACCCCGGCCTCGAGTCCCACCCCTATCACGAGAAGGCAAAGGAGCTGCTCACGAACGGATTCGGAGCCGTGCTGACGTTCAGGATCCGAGG
>QQVI01000273.1 GCA_003388545.1 Actinomycetota bacterium | reverse complement strand
CTTCTACTTTATCAGCTTGACAGACCAACCGGTCGGTTTGTATCCTGCCGGTGGCAGACCGACTGGTCGGTCGCCTGCAGAAACGACTCAGACAAAGGACAATGAAATGAAAGAGTTCTGGATCCTCCAGACCACGACACTCGTCAAGCCATCGAAAAGCTATCCATGATCATGAGAAAGACGACTAGGAGCGCGAGAAGACAGGCACGGCGTCGCCCCATCGACGCCGCTGCCAACGGCTACGGCTTGGAGCTCACGATGCATGAGATCGCAGAGCAGCTCGTCTACCCGTTTGCCGGACTAACCGCTGACGACACCAATCGGAGCAGGAGATGACGACAACCATTCAGCAGACGCCTTCCACCGATGAATTCGCCGAAAGGATCTTCGGGTCCGTCCTCGGAGCGTTGGAATCTTGGTCGGTGTTCATCGGCGACAAGTTCGGGCTGTACGAGGCTTTGGCCGCAGAAGGGCCGATGTCGCGTTCGGAGCTCGCCGCGAGGACTGGCATCCACAGGAGGTACGCCGACGAGTGGCTCGAGCATCAGGTGACGTTGGGAATCCTCGTAGTCGACGATCCCACTCTCGCCCAGGATGAACGGTCGTACTCGATTCCGGAAGCCCAGGCCGAAGTTCTCACCGACAAGGACAGCCTCGCTTATCTGGCACCGTTCGTACGTCTGGTTGTTGCCGGCGGGATCCAGCTCCCGAAGCTCCTCGATGCCTATCGCAACGGAAGCGGGGTGTCATGGTCCGACTTTGGAGCTGACATGCGCACCGGACAGGCTGAGATGAACCGGCCCTGGTTCATGAAAGAACTCGGGGCGTCATGGTTCCCATCGGTCGACTGGCTCCATGACCTCCTCGAGTCGGGAGCACGCGTCGCTGACGTCGGATGCGGAGAGGGCTGGTCATCGATAGGCATGGCTCTCTCCTATCCCGAAGTCGTCGTCGATGGCTACGACATCGACGAACCATCGATGGTTGCGGCGAGACAACACGCAGCAAGGGCAGGAGTGTCCGATCGAGTCAGCTTCCACCATGGTGACGCTGCAGACGCGGGCGAGCCCGGAAAATATGACCTCGTCACCGTCTTCGAGGCGATCCACGACATGCCTGACCCGGTGAGCGTTCTGAGGTCGATGCATCGCATGTCCGGAGACAGCGGAAGAGTGGTCGTGATGGACGAGGCCGTCGCCGATCACTTCGGTGAGCGCAACGACGATGTAGAGCGTCTGATGTACGGGTTCTCGATGTTCGTCTGCCTGCCGGATGGGATGTCGCATGAGCACTCAGTTGGCACAGGCACCGTGATGAGGCCCTCGACGCTGGAACGCTATGCCCGCGAGGCCGGATTCAGCGGCATCGAAGTGTTGCCGATCGAAAACGATCTTTGGCGCTTCTACGAGCTCGTGAAATAGTCAGTCGGCGCCCTGCTCCGGTGGGGCGCCACCCCCAACGATGCGGTAGGTGGGGTAGGCGAGTGCGATGTCTGGCTCAGCGTTGAAAGCCTCCAGGATCGCCCGCCAGATGGTCTGGGAGGTCCCGCGGCGGGATCGGGCATCCACCAGGTAGCGAGCCGTGAGCAACACGCCGCTATCCCTGACCGATAGGTAGACGATGGGGGTGAGGGTGCCGACCCTTATCTGATAACGACGGGCCGCCTGGCGGATCCTCGCTCCGGCCGTCGCTTCCACGTCGGGAGCTTTCTCGGCGAGGATGCGGCGAATGATCTGCTCGGCGCGCTCAAAGTCGGATTCGAAAGTGATCAGGACGGGGAGGTCCTCCCAGATGTGGCTGAAACCTTCCGTGTAGTTGGCGAGCTTCTGGCTGAACACAAACCCATTCGGCACATGAATGAGTCTCCCGGTCGACTGCTCGGCATCAACCCAGTTGCCCACCTCCATGAGAGAGAATCGAAACAGTCGGATGTCCACGACGTCGCCCACCGTGCCATCGATCTCGATCCGATCGCCGACGTTGAGAGGTCGGCGGGTGAGGATGTAGGCCCAACCAGCCATGTTCTTGAGCAAGTCCGACAGCGCAATGGCGATACCTGCGGAAACCAGCCCGAGGAAAGTGGCGAGGTCATTGAATGCGTCGATCCAGATGAAGGTGAGGCTGAGGACGATGACCACCGTCGAGGCATAGCTGGCGATCTTCCGGGCTCTATAGATGCCGTCGAGCTGACCACCTTCCTCGAGGCGTGAGACCACATAGCGCAGTATCAGCGCACGCAGGACCAGGACACCGAGGATCACAGCCAGCGAAGCGAGGATCTTGGCCTGATCGCCCTGGGAGATGCCTAGGTTCTCGCTGATCCACTCCATCCGTCCTCACGGTAACCGCTGCAAGCACCCCGAATCGGCGGCCATTGCCATTTCGCGACCTCTGAATAGCCTTATAGGGAAATGAACCGCCAACTCTTCCCCCAAAACGTGATTGCGGTCATATGGGACTTCGACAAGACCCTGATACCGGGCAACATGCAAGGCCCACTCTTTCGCAAGTATGAAATCGACGAGGCTTCGTTCTGGGCCGAAGTCGATGGCCTGGAGAACTTCTATCTGAACCACGGAGCCCATCGGGTCGCTCGCGACGCCCTCTACCTGAACCACATCCTCACATACGTGGCAGAAGGCAGAATGCCCGGACTCAGCAATGACCTTCTGCAGGAGCTAGGCGGCGAGATCGAGTTCTATGCGGGCATCCCGGACTTCTTCGAGATGCTCAGGAAGTCGATCGAGTCCGAGCCGGCGTTCGCCGAGCACCAGGTCACGATCGAGCACTACGTGGTCTCCACCGGGCTCCGCCAGATGATCATGGGGTCAGCGATCGCGCCCTATGTTGCCGAAGTGTGGGCGTGTGAGTTCGCCGAGCTCATCGCTCCGCCCGGCTACGCAGAGGGTCAGGAGGCCCTCTTCTCACCGGACCGCGAGATTCGCCAGCTCGTCTACACGATCGACAACACGACGAAGACCCGCGCCATCTTCGAGATCAACAAAGGAACCAATCGAAACCCAACGATCGATGTCAACTCGAAAGTGGCCGCCGAGGACCGCCGTGTGCCGTTCCAGAACATGATCTACATCGCAGACGGACCGTCGGACGTCCCCGTCTTCTCAGTCGTGGGGGCGAACGGGGGTCGCACCTATGCCGTATACCGCCCTGGCTCCGAGGTGGAGTTCGAGCAGGCAAACCGCCTCCTGGAACAGGACCGCATCGACAGCTTTGGTGAGGCGGACTACACGGAAGGCTCGCAGACCTCGATGTGGGTGACGAACGCCGCCCGCCAAATCGGCCGGCGGATCGTACGGGACAGGGAAGCCGCGCTGGCCGAGCGGGTCGGCCTGCCACCCCGCCACGTCGACGACTAGTCCGGCGCTAGGTCCCTGTTGAGGCCTCGGCGCGGGCTTTGGCGAGGCGCTCCTTGGCATCGCGCTCCTGGGCAGCGACCCGCTCCATGTGCTGGCGAGCCTCATTCTTGGCAGTCTGAACGATCCGCTCCGCCTCGATCTTGGCGTTGTCGGTGATCCTCTTGGCGTTGGCTTCCGCCTCTTCCTTTGTGCTGGCTGCGGTGGCCTTGGCAGTTCGGATGATCTGATCGGCGCGATTTCTCACCTCGGCGAGGATCTCCTCGCGGGACTCTATGTGTCGCTCCACCCGCTCGTAGATCTCCTCGGCTTCGGCGAGCCGCTCGTCCATGGCGCGGTCGGACTCAGCGGCCCTCTCTTTGGCCTCGGCAATGATCTTCGCAGACTTCTCCTCGGCCTCGGCGGTGATCTGCTGGGCCTTCTCCTCGGCCTGGACCTGGAGTAGCCGCGCTGCGTCGACCAGCTCCTTGGTTTCGCCCAGGACTTCCTCCCGCGCCCGCACCTTGGACTCTTCTACCTGCTTCTCGGCGAGTGCCTTCAGCTGCTCGGCGTCCCCTACCAGGGCCTCAACCTTGGCGCGACCCTCTGCCCAGATCCGCTCGACCTCCTCAACCGCGTCTTCGAGAAGCGCTTTCACCCTGAGGTCGATCTCGCCTTCGAACTCGGACATCTTCGACAGTGTCCACTCGGCAGCGGCCAGCCGAGAGGTGAGCGCAGCGACGTCGACGGGCTCGCGTGCCTCGGGATCCGGCGCGGGGGGCTCCGTCACGAGACCGGGATCCCCTGGAGAGCCCGGAGCAGTGCATACTCGACCAGTTGATACAGGGTGTTTTGCACGTCGACTCGCACCCGTGCGTCGCAGTACGCCATTGGGACATCCGGTGAGACGTTCAGCGCCTCGCGCACGTCTTCCAGGCTGTGGTTCAGCCGGCCATCGAAAGTGTTGACGACCACCATGAACGGGGTGTCGCGCTGTTCGAAGAAGTCAATTGCTGCGAAGCAGGCATCGAGCCGCCTCGTGTCGACGAGCACCACAGCACCGATCGCGCCCTTGGCGAGCTCGTGCCACATGAAGTGGAAGCGATCCTGGCCGGGGGTCCCGAAGAGATAGAGGACCAGCCCGTCCTGGAGTGATATTCGCCCGAAGTCCATTGCCACGGTCGTCGTCGTCTTGGACCCGTCCTCGAACAGCTCATCGATACCCGAGCTTGCCTGAGTGATCAGCGCCTCGCTGCGCAGTGGCTCTATCTCGGAGATGGCCCCTACGAAGGTCGTCTTGCCGACACCGAAGCCACCAGCGACGACGATTTTCACCGGCGTGTGACGAGCGGGTTTAGAGGCTGCGGATACCATCGAGCACCTTCTTCAACAGATTTGCGTATTCGACCCCGTCGAGGTCCGTTGGGGAGCCGACTCCGGAGTCGAGGATCTCGACAGCGCCCCTCTGAGCTAGATCCGCGACAACAACCCGGATGACTCCGATCGGCACGTCGACCAGGGCCGCGAGCTCGATGAGAGCCGTTCCCTGCCCGGAGTACTCGATGACCCGCTCGGCCTCCCAGCGAAACTGGTGCTTCATCTGGCGGCCGTCCGGCGTGGCCGCGATCAGGGCCTCGAGCGCGATGGCAGGCACATCCTGACCGGTGCGGCCGCCGGTCATCGTATAGGGGCGCACCAGACGCCCTTCTGACGATTCGTGTGCCATATCGATCAATCGATTCCCACCAGGTGAGCCTTGAGCTCCTCACGCACCTCTGGCGTGAGAATGTCCCCCGCCTTCTCCGAGAAGACGGCCATCTCGTAGGCGACAGCCCCTATGTCTGTCTCTCGCTTGGTCAGCACGCAGAGCAGACTGCCGTCGCGGATGCCGGTCACGAAGAGCCAGCCGTTGGTCATCTCCACGATCACGTTGGCCACCGAACCGGAGCCGAAACGGCCGGCCGATCCGTAGGCGAGCCCGATCATCCCCGACGAGACCGCGGAAAGCCGATCGGCTGTCTCCCTGTCGACACCGTTGGAGATCGCCAGAGGAAGGCCGTCGGAAGAGACCACGACCGCTTGTCTCATCGACGGGACGGTCTGGGCGAAACGGTCGATGAGCCAGTTCAGGTTGCTAGCTGAGCTACTCATTCGCTTCTCCCTTCTGTGTCGTCGTCTTCGTTTTCACGTTCGGCGACCTTCTGGGATGCAAGGGTCCTTGCATCGGTGAATTCATTGAGAGCCGACCTGATGCCAATCGCACCCGACGTCGAAGCGGCGGAACTGCTGGCGGATTCATCGGTCTCCCGGAACGACGTTCCCGGCGTGCGCACGGGCAGGCCCGTGGGCGTGATGCGCGGCCGGTCCTGTTCTTTCGGATCCACGACCGGGACCTCCTCCTCGGTGTCAGCCTGACTATCGACGTCGGACGATGCTGAAGCCTTCTCGAGGTCTTCGGCGGTGGGCTGATCGAGCCACCAAGGCGACTCGGTGCGGTCCCTGCCGGAGGCGCCATTGCCGGACACGGGCTCTGGCTCTTCGGAGGAGGCATGCGCGGGCTCGGCCAGGCCGACCTCTTCGTCGGCTTCATGTC
>QQVI01000176.1 GCA_003388545.1 Actinomycetota bacterium | reverse complement strand
ACAAACTGAACATCGAAGTCCCTGTCGATCTCGATGGGGAGCGGCTCGACAAGGTTCTTGCCGACCTGCTCGATGTGAGCAGGTCGGTGGCCCGTGGCCTGTTCGATGTTGGTGTAGAGGTCGACGGTGCGCAGGCGAAGCCCAACACGAGGGTGTCGCGGGGTTCGATCGTGTCCAGCCCCGAGCCTCCCGAGCGACAGGAGCTCCAGCCGGAGCCTGTGGATTTCGGCGTCCTGTTCGAGGACGACCACGTCCTGGTGGTCGACAAGCCTCCCGGCGTGGTCGTTCACCCGGGCTCCGGTCGATCCGGCGGAACACTGGCCGCCGGTTTGCTCGACCGCTATCCGTCGATAGCCGGTGTCGGGGCTCCGGGGCGCTGGGGCCTGGTGCATCGACTCGACAAGGACACTTCCGGGGCGTTGCTGGTTGCCCTGTCCGCGGCCGCTCATGAGACGCTGTCTGCTGCCATTAAGGCCCGCCAGGTTCAACGCGAGTATGTCGCATTGGTGCGTGGAACACTGAAACCGCCAACCGGAACGATCGAGGCGCCCATCGGTCGCGACAGCCACTCACCTACTCGTCGAGCGGTCACCCGAGATGGGAAGTGGGCCCGTACCCACTATCAAGTGACCAGAAACTTCGAGGCAACCGACACTTCGCTCGTTCGCGTGCGACTCGAAACGGGTCGGACCCACCAGATCAGGGTTCATTTCGCCGCCATCGGCCATCCCGTGGTCGGCGATCAGGCCTACGGCGGCGGGACCTCTCCGGTCGAGTCTCCAAGGGTGTTCCTCCATGCTGCGAAGCTCACCTTCGAGCACCCCATGAAAGCCGAGGAGATCGTCGTCGAGTCTCCATTGCCAGACGATCTCGCCAAGGTCCTCGGCCGAATCGAAGCTGCCGAAGGTGCCTAAGTCGGCCATGGCTCTACCGTTGCGCTCGTGACCAACGAATCGGCCACTGCCGCCCCGACCTGCTACCGGCATCCAGACCGCAATACCTTGCTCTCCTGCACGAGGTGCGGCAGACCCATCTGCTCAGACTGCTCGGTTGATGCAGCCGTCGGCCAGCGCTGCGTGGAGTGTGTTCGGGAGGAAGGCGCGCAGAAGGTGATTCCGACCGGTCCCAGACGGACCGTCAGCTCGACAGCGCCAGTGACAGTGTCGCTCGTCGCGATTGCCGTGGGGCTGTTCGTCCTCGGCCAGCTCGGCTTCTATGACCAGCTCATCGCACTATTCGCTCAGGTCAACTTGGCGGTCGCCGAGGGTGAGTGGTGGCGGATCTTCAGCGCTGCGTTGCTTCATGCGAACTTCACTCACATCCTCTTCAACATGTGGGCGCTGTGGGTCCTCGGCCCGCAGATCGAGCGCGGAGTCGGGACCGGTCCCTACCTCGCCCTCTACATCGCCTCGGCTGGAATCGGAGGTGCGCTCGCCTTCCACCTCGGCGGTCCATTCGATGTCGGAGTCGGAGCCTCAGGTGCGATATTCGGGCTCTTTGGCGTGTGGCTCAATTGGGGTGTACGGCGCAGAAACACCGCCCAGGGGAGAGCAATCCTGTCCCAGATGGGCTTTCTCCTCCTGATCAATGCTGCGATCCCATTCCTCATCCCGAATATCAGCTGGCAGGCACACCTGGGCGGGCTCGTCGCGGGGTTCGTCATCAGCGAGGCCTGGTCGAGAATCAGGGGACCTCAGACCAACCTGTATCGCACCCTGACCGGTGTGGTGGTGGCCCTCATCGCCATAATCTCGGTGCTCTGAAGGGAGCGCGAAAATCGGTCGAATGACCGCGATGGCTATCGCCAGCCTGCCTGCTATGTTCGAGAAACTACAGCCGTGTAAGTAGTCGGAAAGCCCAAGTGTCATTCGCCCACCTCCATCTGCATACCGAGTACTCGATGCTCGACGGCGCGGCACGCATCGAAGACGTCGTCAGAGTCGCTGCGGAGGATGGTCAACCTGCCATCGGCATCACGGACCATGGCGTCATGTACGGCGTTGTCGACTTCGTCAAAGCCGCACAGAAGCACGGGGTAAAGCCGGTGATCGGCTTGGAGGCCTATTTCACCGACGGGAGTCGCTTCGATCGACCGGTCGGCGATGCCAACAAGCGCTTCCATATGAATCTTCTCGCCGAGAACGATCAGGGCTACCGCAACCTCCTGCAGCTGAGCTCCAAGGCTTACCTCGAGGGCTATTACTACAAGCCCAGGATGGACTGGGACCTGCTCAACGAGCACGCCAAAGGGGTGATCGCCACTTCCGGCTGCCTGGGTGGTCTCGTCCCCCAACTCCTCGCGCCCGATGCAGGCGAAGAAGGCAACAAGGGCCAGGTGAGGGATTTCGATGCTGCGCTCGCCGCGGCCGGGCGATTCCAGGACGTATTCGGCAAGGACAATTTCTTCATCGAGATTCAAGACCACGGGATGGATGCGCAGCGGCGCGTGATGCCGGACTTGATCGAGATCTCAAAGCGCATCGGTGCACCTCTTCTGGCCACCAACGATGCCCATTACACGAGACGATCCGAGCGAGATGCGCATGACGTTCTCCTTTGCATCCAAACCGGCTCACTGCGAAACGATCCGGCTCGCCTCCGTTTCGAGGGCAGCGAGCACTACCTGAAGACAGCCGCTGAGATGCGATCCCTTTTCCCCGAAGACAGCTATCCGGGTGCATGTGAGAACACTCTGCGCATCGCCGAGCGCTGCGAAGTCGAGTTCGAGTTCGGCAAGATCCTCCTGCCTCACTTCCCCGTGCCTGCCGGTGAGACGGAGGTCACCTTTCTGCGTCACCTCGTCGAGACGGGAATCAGAGAACGGTACGGGCCGACTCCGGGGGCAGATGTCTGGGAGCGGGTAGAGCACGAGCTCAAGATCATCGAGGAGATGCAGTTCCCTGCGTACTTCATCATCGTCTGGGATCTGATGCGCTATGCCAGGGAGAAGCAAATTCGCGTCGGCCCGGGTCGTGGCTCTGCGGCCGGCTCCATCGTTTCTTATGCCTTGCGGATCACGGACATCGATCCCCTGCAATATGGGCTCATCTTCGAGAGGTTCCTCAATCCCGGTCGGCGGCAGATGCCCGATATCGACATGGACTTCGATGAGAGGTATCGCGGTGAGATGATCCAATACGCCACCGAGAAGTACGGCTCCGATCGCGTAGCCCAGATAATCACCTTCTCCACGATCAAAGGGAAGCAAGCGATCAGGGATGCGGCCCGTGTCCTGGGGCATCCGTACGGTCTAGGTGACCGCATCGCCAAGGAGATGCCTGCCTCCATCCTGGGGAAGGATCCGACTCTGACCCAAATCCTCGAGCCGCCTGGCCCGGATGCCGAAAGCGAGGTCCGCGACTGGTACGCAAACGCCCAAGGGCTGAGGACGCTGATCGAGAGCGACCCTGCTGCTGCGGAGATCGTCGAGGCCGCCAGGGGTTTGGAGGGTCTCAGGCGCCAGGACAGCATCCATGCGGCGGCCGTCGTGATCGCACCCGAGCCGCTGACCAACATCGTCCCCATCCAGCAAAAGGGACCAGACGCCGAAGTCGTCACCCAATACGAGATGCATGGTGTCGAGGAGTTGGGTCTGCTCAAGATGGACTTCCTCGGGTTGCGCAACCTCTCGATCATCGAACGTTGCCTCGAGTTGGTCGAGGAGACCACGGGGGCCCGGCCTGACATAGACAACATCCCCCTGGACGACGCCAAGACATTCGAGCTGCTCCAGGCAGCCGACACCATCGGCGTGTTTCAGCTGGAGGGTACGGCGATGAGGGCCCTGATCCGGTCCCTGCAGCCGGACTCTTTCAACGACGTCATTGCGCTCGTCGCCCTGTACCGCCCCGGGCCCATGGGGGCGAAGATGCACACCCTCTACGCCGACCGCAAGAACGGGAGAGTTCAGATCGAGGACCTCCATCCGGAGGTGACCGACATTCTCGCCGACACCTACCAAATCATGGTGTATCAGGAGCAGGTGATGCAGGTCGCCCAGAAGATGGCCGGATACTCGATGGCTGATGCTGAGCAGTTCCGCAAGGCGATGGGCAAGAAGATCAAGTCGGTCATGGCGGCCGAGGAGGAGAAGTTTGTCGCCGGCTGTGTCTCACAGGGCCACGACGAGAAGGTCGGGCGAGAGCTGTTCGAGCTGATCGGCCACTTCGCCGGCTACGGGTTCAACAAGTCGCACAGCGCAGGGTACGGCTACGTCGCTTATCAGACCGCGTATCTCAAGGCTCATCACCGGGCCGAGTACATGGCAGCATTGCTGACCGCAACCAAATCGAACAAAGATCGCACCGCGGTCTACCTCAACGACTGCCGGCAAAGCGCGATCGAAGTGCTCGTTCCGGATGTGAACGAATCCGACTCCGACTTCACCGTGCGAGATGGTCGTATCAGGTTCGGGCTCTCGGCCATCAGGAACGTTGGTGAGGCGGCCGTGGAGAAGATCGTCGAAGCACGTGGCGAGGGGCCCTTTGAGTCTTTCGTGGACTTCGTCAACAGGGTCGACCCGTCGGCCTTGAACAAGAGGGCTGTGGAGTCGCTCATCAAGGCAGGCGCATTCGACGGGCTCGGGGAGCCACGAAAAGGCCTGATGTTGGTGCACGAGATAATCCTCGACACGATTCTCGAGAGACGTCGCAATGAGGACATGGGCCAATTCTCACTCTTCGCCGACGGTGGCAGCGAGGCCTCGACGGGCTCATTCGAGATACCGGATCAGCAGTGGGCACAGAAGATCCGCCTCGGCTTCGAGAAGGAAATGCTGGGTCTCTACGTGTCCGATCATCCTCTCCTCGCCGTGGGTCCCTCACTGGTCGCCTCGACCACCGTCGGTTTGCCCGATCTGCCGGATCAGCCCGACAAGGCCAAAGCCACCATCGGGGGCATCGTCGGGGCGATAACGAGACGATGGACCAAGAACGGCGATCCGATGATTTTCTTCCAACTGGAGGGGCTGGAGGGGTCTGTGGAGTGCCTCGCCTTCCCTCGGACCGTCAAGGAATGCGGCCACTTGATCGTGGAAGACGCGGTTCTGATCGTCGCCGGGAACGTCGACAACCGAGGCGATGACGTCAAGTTCGTAGCCCGAGAGATCAAAGAGCTGGAGATTCGCGACGACTCGACCGTGCGGTTGAGAGTCCCGGCAGCTCGTCTGACGCCCGAGGTCGTGACAAACCTCAAGGCCATACTCGCCAATCACCCAGGCCCGGCCGGTGTGTTTCTCCACATGACCAACAATGGCTCCGAGAAGGTCATGAAGCTGAGCGACTCACACAAGGTGGAGCCACGGTCGGCGCTTCTGGCCGAGCTCAAGGAGCTGCTCGGACCAAGCGCCATCATCTAGCGCCTGAGGGCGAGTCTCCTCGTGGCTACCTCGATCAGCGTCGCGGAGCGACCGTGCTTCCGGCCGAGAAAGTAGGCGCCGACGGCCGCTCCTACTGAGAGCGCCCCCGCAGAGCTGAATGCAACGGCGCGCTTGGTCTTGCGTGCAAAGATCACCACGGGCCAGCCGCGTTCGTGGGCGATTCTGTCGAGAGCGCCATCCGGGTTGACCGCCACCGGGTGGCCGACGAGCTCCATCATCGGAAGATCGGATATCGAGTCCGAATAGGCGTAGCAACGCTCGAGGTCGTAGCCCCGATCAGAGGCAATCTTCTCGATCGCCACAGCCTTGCCGGTGCCGTACATGAACGGTCCGTCGAGCTTGCCCGTGTAATGGCCATCAACGACTTCTCCACGCGTTCCTAGGCCACCGGTCATTCCCAGCGACACTGCGAGGGGCTCGACGACGACAGTTGGCGACGCCGACACGATCCAGGTGTCCCGGCCTGCCTCCTTGTGCATCTTGAGCAGCTTCTTCGACTCGGGCCGAACCTGAGATACGAGGCGGGGGAGGACCCCTGTGCCGAGCGCGTCGAGGGCGTCGACCGAGGCTCCCTCGATTCGAGACAAAAACTCGGCTTTCGTCTCATCGGAGGCCTCGCCCTGATCACC
>QQVI01000261.1 GCA_003388545.1 Actinomycetota bacterium | reverse complement strand
CACGGCGTGGGCCTCCGCTGCGATATCCACGTTCACCTCCGCCGACGAATTCAGAGACTGGGTCGAAGGCTTCGGGGCCTGGGGCCCTCTCGTCTTCCTCGGCGCCCAAGCGATTCAGGTGATTGTCGCCCCTGTACCGGGAGCCGTGTTCCCCCCTGTTGGCTCGCTGGCCTTCGGACCGTGGCCGGCCCTGGTCCTTAGCCTGGCCGGGATGGCAATCGGCTCGGCGGTCGTGTTCCTGGCGGCTAGGCGCTGGGGCCGTCCGCTGGCGCTGCGGCTTGCGGGGAAGGAGAACGTCGACAAGTACGAAGGACTGATTGAGGCACGCGGCAACATTCTTCTTTGGCTCGTGTTCCTGCTGCCTTTGCTTCCCGATGATGCCGTCTGTGCACTCGCAGGTGTTTCAAGGATCCCTTTTCGCAGGTTCATGCTGATCGCGGTGGTCGGGCGAGTCCCCGCGGTTGCTGCCGGTGTGTTCGCGATGGCCGGGCTCGAGCGAGCACCAGGATGGGTTTGGGTCGTGGCCTCTGTCGTAGCCCTGCTGCTGATGTGGGCGGGCACGAAGGTAAGAAGAGGCATCGAACAGCGGATCATCTCCGAAAACGAGGGACTCAGAGATGAGGTGTCAGCGGCCGACGGTGGGGACTGACTCCCATTTCCTTTGGTATGGCGTATCAAGTCTGAGAGCTACCCCGCACACAAAGCTCACCGCAGGTTCACCCTCCGTTCTGGTCGCCCTGCGTCTCATATATGAGACGCAGAACCTAAGGAACGGGGTATCAGATGTACGCCACGCCCACCGCCGCCGCGTAGATGGCGATGAGGAGAATTAGGAGGGCGTAGCCGAGGATTCCGCGCTCACCGAAATCCTCATTGATCTTCGCCGCAGTCAGACCGATAGCGACGAGAAAGAGAACAGTGCCAATCCACTCAGGCACTCCCAACCTGCCTTTCAATAGCCTCCGTATCCCACCCTACGCGCAACGGCGCCCAAGACGCTGGGTGGTTTGCGGCCTCAGTCGGTGACGACCTCGAAGTCAGCCGTAGCGAGGGCGACGCCGTTGACCATCACGGTGACACTGTGAAGGCCCGGATACAGAGAGTAGGTCGTCGCATTCGCCCGCAATGGATGCCTCTTCACCAACGTGAGGTCCTCGTCCGACTCCATCGACAGCCTCTTCAGCTTGAACACCTTCCCACTCGTCGCACCGCTCTTCTTCACGAAGTCGATGGTGTAGTCCACGATGAGGTTCTCTTCCCGGCCAGCTCGCAAGTCGACCGAAAACTCGAGTGCCTCACCGGGCCGGACGATCGGAGTGGCAACATCGAGGCGCGCTTCGACGCTCGGCTGCGGTGAATAGCCGAGCAACTCCATAGCAGCCGGATCGCCTCGCTTGATCAGAGTGCGCAGCGCATGGTTCGTCATCCAGTCGAGCTCGGCGGGATCCTGTTTCGCCTCCGACCTCCATCGCCGCAAGGTGTCGACGGTCAGTCCTGGCTCGATCTTCGCGATGTCGTTCAAGTGGTTGGCCACCGACCGGGTCACGTACCTGGTGGGGTCTGCGTGGAGAAGGTCGAGGAGCGGGAGGGGGTCGCGGACATCCAGACTGATACGTGGTGCCCATGGCAACAGAGGCCGGGTCCCTTCGCTGACGAGTCGACGAACGTGGTAGTTCTCGTCGCGGGCCCACGTCTGGAGTACCTCCAAGGTCTGGCCCGGGTAGGCATCGATGAAGGGGCGGATCGGGCCCTCCATCGAGAAGCGCTTGGTGATCTCCTTGATCAACCCCATAGAGATGTCGAAGTGCTCCAGGCCGTGGTCCTGGACGTATTGCCCGAACGGGGCGAGGATGAAGTCACCGAAATCGTCGTCGGTGAGGGTCGGATCCAAAGGCGGGGGCAATGCGTTGCTGATCTGCTTCGCCGCCGTCTCGAAATCGGGAGATAGATAGTCCGTGAGAACTCCAGCGATGAAGGCAACACGCTGTTTCAGCTCCAGATCGGCCATCCCGGACACAACGGTCCGAGAGAACCTGGCGCGGTCAAAGCCCTCTACCGCCTCCTCGAGAAGGCCCGACAAGTAGTCCACTTTCTCTTTGTTGAAGAGGTGGTCCTTGAGGCTGAATCTCTCTTCCGGCACCGGAGAGAGGATATCTGTGTGACCGACTGCCTCGAGCGATCCAGCGAATACGATCGTTGAGGTGAGAACCGGGAACCTCCTGATGCTTGTCGGCGCCGCAATCGTGGCCATCGGCGCTCTGGTGCGCTTCGCCCCGGGCCTCTTCTCCTGGTTTGGCAACCTGCCTGGTGACATTCGGATCGAGGGCGAGAACACCCGGCTCTACATCCCGATCACGTCGATGATCGTCGCCAGCGCAGTGATCAGCCTCGTTCTCTACGTCGTGAACGCGTTCCGCCGGGGCTAGACGCGAAACGATCCCCCGGGTTGCCCCAGGGGATCGTCGATTCGAGCTGCTCTCAGAAAACGAGAAGCAGGATCAGGATGATGAGAATGAGAGTCCCTACTCCGATATACACGTGTTCCTCCTTCTTTCAGCTTCGAGTCTCGGCTGCTTCGGTCGTCAGGGCAGCGTCGACGTCTCTGTTGTAAGACTCACCGACGAGCCCGCCCATGTAACCGCCAAGCAGGGCGGCGACGATGCCGGCCAAAGCACCCACGACGGCCTTGAACGTCAGGTCGTCGGCGCCGATCTGCCCAAACCAATCGGGCAATAGATCGACGGTCGCGAAGGCGTTGTACTTCTGGTCGACCCAGACTCCGAGAGCACCAAAGATGGCGACCAGGAGGATGAACCAGAGCGCGGCTCCAACACCGTTGATGCCACCGTCAAAACGGGCGATCCTTCCGGAGGCCAAGCCGCCGACGAAGAACGCTGCCAAGACAGCGACGATGGCGACAATCGCGCCGACCACCTCCACTTCCTGGAGGTTTCCATCGACGTCGATCTGGTTCAGCTGGTAGCCAATTCCTCCCTCTCCGGCAGCTATGAGAGCTCCCAGCAGGAGGAGTGTGCCGCGCGCCGCGAACATCCCAAGGATGCCGGCGACGATGTCGGCTCCGCCAAACCGGGCGCGGATCCCACTCATGTCGGTCTCCGTGCCTCGAATCTGGTTTCGTGTCGCTCTTTCAGTCATTGAATCGTCCTCCCTTGATGCTCATTCAGCCCAGTAGGGGGTGCGGCCGTAGTAGACGAAGACCTCTTTGAGCCACTCGTTGTCACCGGCCTCCGGCCAGTTGTCCTTGTCGAAACCAGGGGCGTTCTCGAAGGTCTCCTTGTCGAGGTCGAGGATGACCTTTTCCTGGTCGGTGTCCACCTCCACCATGTCCCAGGGGATGGCGAAGAACTTGTCACCGACGCCAAGGAATCCCCCGGCGGCGAGGACCATGTAGGCGACCCGACCCGAGTTGAGATCGATCATGATCTCCTCGACTCTGCCTAGTTCGTCGCCTTCTCTGTTCTCGACTGTGTCACCCGTCAGGGTGCTTGTGCTCAATGCTGTCGTCATTCTTGAATCTCCTTGCTGCTGCTGCGCTTTTCGTCTGTTCGTCTCAGAAGATGAGAAGAAGGATGAGGATCAGGAGGATCAGGCCTCCTATCGAGATGTACATGCTCGGACCTTTCTGTCTGCTGCCCGATGTCGATACCCGGGGTCGGCTGTTTGTAAACGGTGTGTAAGGCCGTCAGACCCTCTGCCGTTTGCCGGGAGGCGGGGCGGGGTACCGACCAGGGCAGATGATGCCGACGAAGACGAAAGCCACAGAGGTACACAACACGCGTGAGCTCGAAGGCGACGAAGCCTGGGCGGTTCTGAAGAGGGTTCGATACGTCCCTCTCGCCAAGAAGAGCATCCAACGTTTCCGAGATGCGAGCGGGATGGCGTATGCCCGCGCCATCGGCTTTCAGATCATGCTTGCGGCCCTGCCTGCGCTCATCTTTGCGGTGGCCTTGGCTACATGGACCGACATCGACTCCGTGCGCACGTCCATCGAGAGCGTGGTGAGCTCGGTGACCCCAGGATCATCGTCCGATGGCCTCGTTCAGCAGGCTGTTCGGCAGGGTGAGCAAAACGCCAACGGGAACACACTGGCTCTGGTGTTCGGTGGTCTTGCAGCCTTGTTCTCGGGAACCGCGGGGATGGCACAATTCATGCAGTCGGCGTCGAGGATCTACGGCACCGACCAGGATCGCTCCTTCTGGAGACGATATGGCGTTGGCCTTCTCCTTGCATTGACGGCTGGAATCCTGCTTGGAGGCGCCTTCGTCGCCGTCGCCTTTGGGACCGGTATCGCCGAGGCCGTCGAAGGAGAGTCGATTTGGGCCTGGGCGCGATGGCCATTGGCTGTGGTCGGTGTGATCGTCGCCCTGAGCGTGCTCTACAAGGTGGCGCCCAATCGGGATCAGCCCGATGTCTCATGGCTTCTCGTCGGAGGGATCACGGCCACCGTTCTCTGGATCCTCCTCTCGTTGGGCCTGGCCCTGTATCTGTCGCTGAGCTCAACCTTCGGGGACACCTACGGCCCAGTCGCCGGTTTGATCGGCCTTGCCCTGTGGGCGCAGCTGAGTGGGATCGCGGCGATCTTGGGGATGGCGTTCGCGGCTCAACTCGAGGCCGAAGCAGCCTCGGGCTGACTGGAGAGCACGCCGGGCCAGACCCCCGTCCTTAGCGCGCTGCGACCAAGCAGATCCAAGGGGACCCACTCACCCGAGCGGTACACGGCGTGCCCGTGGCTATTCACAACGGTGACGGCTCCTCGGCCGACCACTTCCATGTCGCGATTGAACCCGACGAGCCCCGTGGCCTCATCGAGTCCCAGAATGTCGAGCCCGCCGAGGCGCGGCAGAGCCTTGTGAGCCCAATGCGATGCGCGAAATCGGTCGAAGTGAGGAGCAGCTACGTAGCCGTCGACCAGGCCCAGCCCAGGGATGGGGCGGAGTGGGTCCGGCGGATAGAGGTTGATCCGCCATTCGAACATCGCCATTGCACCTGCGGAGGATCCAGATACGGCAGCCCCCGAGAGCCAGCGTGCAATCAGGAGGTCGGTAACCAGCGAAGAGGCCAGACCCGCTATCAGTTTGTTGGGATGTCCGCCGGGGAGGACGATGATGTCGGCAGCAAGCACTGAATCAATGGCTGCAGCTTCGCTCTGATCGGGATAGGCCATCGTGAAGCTAGCTCCAAGTCGGCTCCAGTGGTTGCGCGCCAGCGCAACCGTCTTGGCTCGCTGTTTGGCAGCGGCGGCTTGTGGCAACAGGACCACTCGCGGCGCCTCCCGGCCTGTCATCTCCATCAGGCGCCGATCGATGGCGGCAGTGGCCTCCATGTGCTCGCCTCCACCAATGAGGGCAACCGGCCCGGGACCCTGGCTCACTCTCTGCCAACCAGGTCTCGATGGGAACGAAGCACACGAACCGCGAAGGGAGAGCCTGCGAGAACAGGTACCCAGAACGAGACGACCCGATACCCGAGGATCACCATGGCGCTGACTCCGGCAGGAACACCGAGACCGGCGTACGTAGCGGCCAGAGATGCTTCAACGATCCCGAGCCACCCTGGCGTGACCTCAGGTAGCGCCTGAATGAGATTGGCCACTCCATAGCCGAGCGCGAGTTCTCCGACGCCGAGGATCTGACCGAACGCAGCGAAGGCAAGCCAGAGGGCGAGCCCGTCGAGCAACCAGCCGGCCGCGGACCAGCCCACGGCTCTTGCCAACGAAGCACGTTGATGATCCACCCGGCTCTCGAATGCCGACGCAAGCTCTCCAGGGGTCATGTCAGGCGACCATCGGGATGTCAGTCTCGACATCGCCCTAAGCATTCGCTCTCGAACCGACTGGCTGCGGAGGACCGAGCGCATGCCTAGTCCGGCCGCAATCAGAGCGGTCAAGATCAGAAGAGGCACCGCCAAGAGCCCGACCGGGAGACTCCCCCAGACGATCCCGGCCGCCAGTCCGACAGATACGAGAACGGTAAGGCTTGTCAGTGACACCCACCCGGCGGTGACGAGGGCGACCATGGTGACAGGTCCCGG
>QQVI01000279.1 GCA_003388545.1 Actinomycetota bacterium | reverse complement strand
GCCCTGTGGCTTCCGCTGCCACAGGGCCCTCCTTTTTCTTCCGATATGCCTGGCTCAGACGGCCGGTATCGCCTGACAGCGGTTTCGGTCGGTGCACTCGGCGGGGTCGAGGTCCCGAGACCTCTCCACCATCACACTGAGTCGTCCGCGCATGCGCTCCAGCTCCGCGATTTGCTCCTCGACGTCGGATAGATGCGCCTCCAGGAAGGCTCGGGTGTGATGGCACGTCGCTTCACCGCGGTCGCGCATTTCGAGAATTGTTGCGATCTCTTTGAGCGTCAGGCCTGCCGCCTGAGCCTGACGCACGAATTCGAGACGGTCAATGGAATCCGGGGCGTATTTGCGGTATCCGTTGGTGTCTCTCTGCGGCACGGGCAGGACACCTGTCTCCTCGTAGAACCGAATCGTCTTGGGGGCGACACCGGTCTCGCTGGCAAGTTCTCCGATTCTCACCGTAACGATCCTACTTGACCTTCCAGCGCACTGGAAGGTCTACAATCATCATATGACCCAGAAGACACTTCAAGTCCCCGAGGTTCACTGCGACCACTGCAAAGTGAGCATCGAAGGCGCCGTGTCCGAGCTGAGCGGAATCAATCGCGTTGATGTCGCAATTTCGGAGGCCACGGTCTCGGTCGACTTCGACGAGAGTCGCGTCGACCTCGACTCGATCAAGAGCGCGATTGAGGAGCAGGGCTACGCCGTCTTCGGATAAAACCACCGCGACCCGAACTATCCAGTTCGATGTCGACGGCATGACCTGTGCCACCTGTGCCACGCGTGTCGAGCGCGTGCTCGGACGCCAGGAAGGCGTCGAAGCCGCATCTGTGAACCTGGCAGGTGCCACAGCTCAGGTGCGCGCCCAGGGCAATGCCGACATCGCTGCTTTCACCGAGGCCGTGGGGAAGATCGGCTACACGATGAGCCACCATGATCCGGATGACTCACCGCGGGACATGGTGGAGCACTACCAGGATGAGGAACGGTGGCAATGGAGGCGATTCTGGTTCGCCGCAGCACTGAGCCTTCCCCTGATGCTTCTGGCGATGCTCGGCCCCGAGACAACCTGGAACCGCATCGTCCAACTGGCCCTCGCCACACCGGTAGTCACATTCGCCGGATGGCAGTATCACCGCATGGCGGCCAGGCTCGCCCGGCGAGCCAGCGCGAACATGGACACCCTCATCTCACTGGGTTCCCTCGCCGCCTACCTGTATTCCATTTGGGCCCTGACTACAGGCGCAGCGGTGTTCTTCGAGACCGCTGGGGTGATCATCACCCTCATCACCTTGGGGCGCGCCTTCGAGGCAAGGGCGAAAGGCCGAGCGTCGACGGCGATTCACCGACTCCTCCAGCTTGGAGCCAAGCAAGCCCGTATTGAGACTCCAGATGGCCTCGAGATGATCCCCGCCGACCAGCTCCTCCCTGGTGATCGCATGGTCGTGTTCCCTGGAGAGAAGATCCCGACCGACGGCGTGATCAGAGTGGGATCGACATCGATAGACGAGTCGATGCTCACCGGAGAGTCGGTGCCTGTCGATAAGGGTCCCGGAGACGAGGTCTTCGGTGCGACAGTCAACTTCCAGAGTCGCATCGAAGTCGAGGCAACCGAGGTCGGGTCCGAGACCGCCCTCTCCCAGATTGTGCGGATGGTCGAGGAGGCGCAGGGATCCAAGGCTCCGATACAGCGTCTCGCCGACCGTATCGCGGGGATCTTCGTGCCGGCGGTCATCGTCATAGCGCTCGGCACCATCGCCGTGTGGCTCGCCATCGGCAACCCGGTTGATGAGGCCTTCTCTGCAGGCGTGGCCGTCCTCATCATCGCCTGCCCGTGCGCTCTCGGCCTCGCCACTCCAACGGCAATCATGGCCGGTAGCGGTCGCGGAGCCGAGATCGGAGTCCTCTTCAAGAAGGCAGAGGTGTTCGAGAGCGCCACGACGATAGACGCCGCTCTCTTCGACAAGACGGGCACCATCACGACAGGGTCGATGGAGTTGGTGGCCTTCGAAGCCAGGGGTGACGAGAGAGAGGCTCTCCAGCTGGTCGCATCAGTGGAGAACGCCTCGGGACACCCAATAGGGAAGGCCGTGGCTCTGGGCGCCGACGAACGAGACATCACCCTCACCGACCCCGATGAGGTCGAGGCCATGAGCGGAATGGGTGTACGCGGCTCGGTAGGCGGTCGGGAGGTCATCGTTGGGAAGCCCTCCCTAATGGAACGAGAGGGCTTCACCCCGAGCCGCGAACAGATGACATTGCGCGAAGAGTGGGAGAAGAAGGCCTGGACCAGCTTCTTCGCCGCCTGGGACGGAGAAGTCAGAGCGGTTCTCGCCGTGGCCGACACTATCCGCCCGCGATCTGCAGAGGCCATGGACCGCCTCGGCCGCAACGGTGTGCGAACAGCGATGATCACCGGAGACAATGCGAGGACCGCCCATTCGATCGCCGAGCAAATCGGGATCCAGGACGTGTTCGCGGAGGTCCTTCCCGGCGACAAGTCCAACGAGGTGGCAGCGTTGCAGGCAAAGGGACTGAAGGTTGCCTTCGTCGGAGATGGCATCAACGACGCACCAGCCCTGGTTCAGGCTGACCTCGGCGTGGCGGTCGGCTCAGGGACCGAGGTGGCCGTCGAGGCGGGCGACGTCGTCCTGCTCAATGACAACCCGTTGCTGGTTCCTGCGGCCATCGAACTCGCTGCAGCAACCTTCAGGACCATCAAGCAAAACCTATTCTGGGCCTTCGCCTACAACACGGCCGCAATACCACTGGCCGCCGCCGGATTGCTCAACCCGATGATCGCTGCCGGGGCCATGGCATTCTCCTCGGTGTCTGTGGTTCTCAATGCCCTCCGTCTCAAGCGCTTCGATGCCGATCTTTAGCTTCACTACCCGAGTCTCCGGAGTATGTTGACCATATGTCCGGGTTGGAATGGATTGAACATCCGGTCCTGAGTGACCCTGTGGCCCTGATCGCTTTCGAGGGCTGGGGCGACGCCGGGGAGAGCGCCAGCACCGCCGTCGCCGGGTTCCTGGATCACCCGAGCGCCACCAAGATCGCCACGATCGACCCCGACGAGCATTTCGACTTCCAGGTGCGACGCCCCGTTGTGTCGCTCGACTCGACCGGTGTGCGGTCGATCCACTGGCCCCGAAACGAAGTGTGGGCCGTCGAGACACCGGAGCAAGACATGGTGGTCGTGCTCGGCGAAGAGCCGCACTATCGCTGGAAGTCCTTTGTCTCTGGATTGGTCGAAGCCTTCGAGATGCTCGGAGTCGGAAGGGCTATCACAGTGGGCGCCTTCGTCGGCCAGGTAGCACACACACTGCCCGTGCCCCTTGTCGGTTCGGCGACCAGGCCCGACGAGCTGGCACTCCACGACCTGCTCCCCTCCGGCTACACCGGCCCCACCGGGATACTTGGTGTCCTGAACCAGGCTTTGAGCCAGGAGGGCATCGACGTCATCTCGGTCTGGGCGGCCGTCCCGCACTATTTGTCCAATCAGGAATATCCGCCTGCGACCGAGGCGCTTGCCGTCAAGGCGTCCAACCTCACTGGTGTGCCTCTGGACATCGGTGATCTGACCGCAGCGAGCCGCCAGTTCCTCTCGACAGTCGACGCTGCGATCGAGGAGAACGAGGAGCTCGCCGAGTACATCGAGCAGCTCGAGCAGGAGGCGACGAGCCTCCGCGGCGACGAGGGCCCAGAACTGGTCGAAGAGATCGAGCGCTTCTTACGCGGTCGATAGAGAGATCCGAGCCCTGACGTGACCGTGCTCCTCTACATCCACGTCATTGCTGCCACCGTGTGGGTGGGTGGATTGCTTGTCCTGGCAGGTTTGGTCCCCGCAGTGCGTAGGGCGACGGACGATCGGGAGGTGATCCGTGCCATGGCTCGCCGGTTCGGCGTCATCTCGTGGACAGCGCTGGGGCTCCTCATCGTGACTGGGACCTGGATGGTGCTGATCGCCTTCAACCTCTCCGGAGTGCTGATCACCAAGATCGCACTCGTGCTGGTCGCTGCTGGGCTTGCCGCCTGGCATACCGCCGCTGCAGGCAGTCAGTCACCCCGCCTGAGAGGCATCATCCAAGGGGCGATCCTCGTTCTCGGACTCGTGATCGTCGGGCTCGCGCTCGAGATCTAGGCAAAGGAAAAGGGACCGGCAATTGCCGGTCCCTTTCACTACTACTTGCGCTTGTGGCGGTTCGCCTTGAGGCGCTTGCGGTACTTGTGTTTCGACATCTTCTTACGACGCTTCTTTACGAGCGATCCCATGAAAAAACCTCACATTTCGGGGGGAAAGACCTACTACATCGTCGCGCCAATTCGGTATTAGGTCAACTCGCACCGGGGATTTCTTGCGGATCCAGCACGACCGAGGAGGGTCTGGCGCAACACCGTGGACGATTCATACACCTCGAGAACTCCCCCCTCAAAAGACGACGCAGAATGCCAGTTCGGCCCGGACGAGTGCGCCAGTCGCCGGGCTGTGAGTGATCGTGCCCACGCCCAACCGGGGCACAGGTGCGGCTTCCGCCGACCGCGTGTCTCGGTTACTTCTACGCTTCACGAAGACCAACCGAGGTGCCGGGAGACAAATGACCAAGGCGGAGAAATGGCGCACCCTGGCGCGAATCCTCGCATTCACGCTCCCTGGTGGAGTTCTGATCGGGGTTGCGATCGGCTGGTTCATCGGTGGAACAAGCGCTTCGATGGTGGCGGGAGCCGTCATCGGCCTCCTCGTCTCCATAGGGTTCGTTGGCTTCGAAGTGAGCTGGGCTATCGAACTGATTCCGCGTCGCTGGCGCGAGGCTCCATTCCTGGTGGTGCTCCTGACCCGCAGCCTGGTCTGGCTGGCGGTTCTAGTCACCGGAATCAGCTTGCCACTGATCACGATCGTTCGACTATCCCTGTCGCAGCTGGTGGACCAGACCTTTGTCACGGTCGTCGTCGTGAGCTTCGTCGCCGCGTTGGTTGGCAACTTCGTCGGTCAGGTCAACCGCTTGCTGGGTCGGGGGGTGCTCGTGCGCTTGATTCTCGGCAGGTACCACCGGCCCCGGCAGGAGACTCGAGTCTTCCTCCTCATCGACCTTCGCGAATCCACTCAGATCGCTGAACAGCTCGGCAACTTGCGCTATCACGATTTCCTGAAACGGTTCATCGCTGACGTGACAGCCAATGTCTGGCGCTATCGCGGTGAGGTACACAGGTACGTGGGTGACCAGGTGATCCTCACGTGGAACGCGGACAAGGGGCTCAACGATGCGCGCTGCGTCGAGGTCGTCTTTGCCATCTCCGACAGCCTCGAGGCCGCCGGCACCGGATACGAATCCGACTTCGGCGTCGAGCCCAAATTCTGGGCGGGCTTGCACCTCGGTCCGGTAGTCACCGGCGAGATCGGGACGATCAAACACGAGATCGCCTTTCTCGGCGACACGCTGAATACTGCAGCGCGCATCGAACAAGCCTGCAAAGAGCTCCAACATCAGTTTCTTGCTTCAGCCGAGGTCATCTCAGCGCTCGACTTGCCGAGCAACATCACCAGCAGGAGCATCGGTGGGATCAAGATGCGAGGCATCGAAGACGAAGTGGAGCTCTTCGCCATCACTCGCGTAGCCGACCAGCCGGCGACCGCCTGACCTCCAGTCGGCTTGACCCCGAGCGGACCACTGGACCTCATGTGATGGATACTTCCCATGATCAACAGGCGGGAGAAATCAACATATCGATATATTGACATCTATCGATATATTGGTAATGTCCTCACGATGTGCCAGTCAGCAGCAACCATCTCGAGGGGAAGAACGACGCCGTGAGATTCGGTGTCTTCCTCCAGCCCGTCCACCACCCGACGGAGAACCCCACAGTCGCCCTGGAACGAGACATCGACCTCGTGGTCAGCCTCGACAAGCTCGGATACGACGAGGTGTGGGTGGGTGAGCACCACAGCACAGGGTGGGAGAACATCGGTTCGCCGGAGGTCTTCATCGCTGCCGTCGCACAGCGCACGAGCAAGATCCGACTCGGCACTGGGGTGATCCAACTTGGACTTCACAATCCGCTC
>QQVI01000241.1 GCA_003388545.1 Actinomycetota bacterium | reverse complement strand
GTGACTCCCATG
Organism: Actinomycetota bacterium; assembly: GCA_003388545.1. Lineage (GTDB taxonomy): Bacteria > Actinomycetota > Acidimicrobiia > Spongiisociales > ZC4RG35 > MA-ANB-1. The sequence goes on along the minus strand of QQVI01000241.1, from coordinate 6,100 downwards.
AGATTGATCCCTTTCTGTTGGGTGACTTCGAGGCTTGCAGGGACGTCCGGCAAGCCGATCGATTCGATATCGGGCCTGGCTTCGGCAAATACGTTCACGGCAGGGCGCACATCAGCGGCATCGCCCCCCGGCATCTGAGGCTGGGCGTCGGGGTGTGGCATCTCCCCGTAGAAGATCTCGTCATCGAGCCCGAGATTCCTCTCCACGAGCCGGCCGAAAAGCGATGTCAGAGAGCCCACCTCGTACAGAGCAGGAAACCGGAGCCCGTCACATGGCTGAAGCGTCTCGAGGGCTGCAGGCATCGTGGCGTCTACCTCGTTCGCTTCGAAGCAGTTCCCATCCTGCGATGGCCCGGCCATCGTTATGTCCGCCAGGCCCGAGCCTGCGACGAGGTTCTCCTCCACGACGTTGTCCCCGGCCATCCAGACGTTCTTGTCGATGTTGGGATGCAGGAAGATCCCGTTCATCGGGTGATTCATGACGACGTTCCGGGAGGCGATCGAGTTCTCTGATCCCGTGAGCAGGATTCCGTTTCCCTGGACTATCCACTGCGCAGTTTTGTAAGGAAAGTCCGCCGTGCCGTTGTCGTGGATGAGATTCCCCACGATGACCACATTCTCCACCGGGGGCAGAAGCTCCCCGTCCCATGAGTTTGGCGAGATGCCTGCGCCGTTGTACCGGAATGTGTTCTTAACCAGGTAGAGCTCGGTAGAGGCGTTCGAGCCCGAGTATCCGAGGCCGCTGTACTCGCCAACCGAGTCGGTTATCACGGCATCACATGGATTGCACTGCCCTATGTAGAACGCGGCGTCTGGTGAGCCACTTGCGTAGGAGTGCTCGAACAAGCCGTCCCCGGAGTCGAACGCGTAGATGCCATAGTCACCATTGTTGATCGCGGTGAGATACGAGCCGCGATAGCCGCGAACGCCGGTCCAGAAGAAGCCATTCACCGTGTGATTCATCGACGTCAGATTCTCGATCGAGACACCATCCGCGAACAACACCTCGATGCCATTGCCACGCTCGAACTCACCGTCGATGACGACCTCGTTCCGATCGACTCCTCGAATGGTGATGCCGGGGGTCGTGACACTGACCGCTTCCCTGTAGGTTCCCCGATCAATGAGCACAAGGTCACCAGGGTCGGCGGCATCGACGGCGCTCTGGATCGTCGAGTAGTCAGCCGGAACCCGCCTCGTGACTCCTGTCCATTCTGCGGGGGCTTGTGTCGTCTCGTCACCCACGGCAGCCGGGGAAGGCTCTCCCCGTGGTGGCCCTGCGCAAGCTGCCAGGGCGATTGCCCCGGCAGCCAGCAGCAAAGCCCAGCGGAAACCCATCAACCCCCCGGCTCCTCCACGATGAGGGTTCCTGCCATGCCCGCTCCCTCGGCATTCCCGTGGAGAGTGCAGAAGAAGACATACGTCCCCGGCTGATCGAACGTGATGACGGCCGAGTCGCCTTCATACTGCTCGAGACTCCCGAACACGTCCTCGGTGGACCAGGAGCCATCGGCGGCAACTGCGTTGTGCGGATTGCGACCAGCTCCGTAGAAGTCGACAGAACCGCCCACCGGGATCCGCACCTCGGTGAACTCGAAGCGGTTGTCATACATGTTCAGGGTCACGTCTTCGCCCTCGAGGACATCGGACGCGTCGGCACCGCCGCACGAAACCAGGGCGATGGCGGCAACGAGCACCGCCACCATCAACCTAACCGTCACTCGTCCCGACCTCCACGGAAGAGCCTCTTCAACCAGCTCCACAGTGACGCGAAGAACAGTGAGATCCCTCTGACTTCCTTGGCCCGAATCTCGCTCGCCGCTTCCTCGCTCGTCGCAGAGAGCTTTCCTTCCAGGCATTCGACGAAGTCGCCTATCAAGCGCTTGGAGATCTCGTTGATGAGGCCCGTTCTCCCGAACTGTGCCGCCGGGCCCGAGAGGGAGATGTCGGCATCGATATCCACCATGGACCCCGCATCTGAGCTCGTGATCGAATAGTTCAGCTTCACCTGACCCCGTGAGCCACCTCGCTTGTCCACACCCTTGCCTTCGATGATCGCTGACTTCTGAGCAGGATCGGGATCTACTGTTGCCTTGCCTTCGAAAGCTGCGGTCATCGGCCCCAGCTTGACCGACAGCCGTCCGCTATAGCTGCCGTCTTCGTTCACGTTCTCGAGCTCGGCGCCGGGCAGGCATTGAGCCACGGCAGGCACGTCCTGGAAAAACTCCCAAACCGTGTCGGTGTCTCGGGCGACCTCGAACTGCTGTGAAATCTTCATGGCCCTCCTGGGCACGTCTCTTGAGCGCTCGAATCGTAGTGGAGGGCAGGCCGGTAGACCGGATCAATGATGAGTGTCGCCTGCGAGTAGATCGCAGACGTGAGGAATCAGCCCGACGATCGCCTGCAGGCTCTCCGTCGCCCCCTTGGGAGAGCCCGGGAGGTTGACGATGAGGCACTCACCTCGAGACCCGACTCGAAGCCTCGATAGAGCCGCCATCTCCGTCGACTCCAGACCCCTCGCAATCATGAGTTGGCCCATCCCGGGAGCCTCCCGCTCGATGACCTCCAGAGTGGCCTCCGGGGTCACATCTCGGGGGCCGAACCCAGTGCCGCCGGTGGTCGCGACCAGCCGAAAGGACTCACTTGCCGTTCGAAGGACCGACGCGATCTCATCTCGCTCGTCAGGCACCACTTTCCGCTCAACTTCGAAGCCGGCGTTGGAGAGAACAGACTCCACTGCTTCTCCAGATCGGTCTTGGCGAGTCCCAGCGGTCACACCGTCACTGACGGTGAGGACCAGCGCCGGCAGCCCACTCACCCCCATTGCGTCGGATCGATCGACACGCCGTTTCGGAACAGGACGACGTACGCGATGAGAATCACGACCATGGTGGCAGCCAAGCCGAATGGCCATCCGTAGGACCGCTCATCCTCGGGCCCGATGACGCTCGACGTTCCTGGGGCTGCTGCCAGGGTCAGCAAGAACATGACAGCCGTCAGAGGCAAGGCTGGAACGACGCCGCTTCCCGCATCGGGGCTGAAGAAGGGAAGCGCGAGGAAAACCGAGGCCGCCGCAGGGACGACGACTATCCAGAGAACGAACATGAACCTCTTTCGCGGAGTCGAGATCCTCCGGCGATGCGGCGCAAATGAGAGGAACGCAGAGGCAGCTCCCAGACCGATGAGGACCAGACCCAGGCCGCCGGCGGCGGAAATCACTACGTCAAGACCGGGCGGAGCTTCGAAGGTGTTGTACGCCAGAGCGATCTGGCTCCCCTCGTCGAGACCGACGAGCAACGCATCCGACAACGCGTGTCGCAACAGGTGGAGCGTCATCCACAAGAAAGTGAGCTTGGACAGGTCGTAGATCCGCTGGGCGGGATAGGCGAACAGGAAGAGCAACCCGACCACCAGGCACAGAATGAACCCACCGACGTAGGCGAGATCCGTCGCACCGGTGAACTCCGCACGGTTGTTGAAGAGGACTGCGTCGCCGCCGAGGATCTCAGCCGCGACCCCGTCGCCAAGACTGTCTAGGAATTGGGCGAATACGACACCTAGCGTCGCGCCAAGAGTCGAGGTCAAGACGAGTGGCAGGCCGATGGATCGAACGGCATCACCGACGGTTGTCCGGTCGATGGCAGTTTCCGTGCTCACAGATTCCACAGGTTAAACGAGGTACTTGCGTTCACAGGTTGTTGTCGGCTGACTCGCCGTCCACCTTTAAGGGAGGATTTCTGGGGCGATCTGGCGGGTAATCAGAGCAAGAGTGTCGGATTCGGTACAGAATTGGGCACAGACGGAAGCAGCCACGCCTTGCTTGCGTTGCTCTGCATGTGAAATGAGGGCCCAAGCCATGATTGCTCTGTCGGCTCTTGCGCTCGTCGCAGCTGTATTGGCGCCAGAAGTGCAGAGACTGATCTCGGCGTCCGATGGTGGGGTGGTCGGGACTCAGTCACATGTCGACAGCCTCTCGATGCCCTTGCACACTTCTCATTGGATCAACCAGAGTGCATTTCTTCCAAGCGAGTGGAGGCGTCAGATCTCCGACGAATCCGACCCGGACCCGACTCGACTCGACATCGACGATGGAAGATCCGCCTCCTCCCTGACACGCAAGCCCCTTCTGCGCTGAAACTCGTCCGGCCCTGACGCAAAACGAGCCATAATGGCGTCATGCATCTCAGCACCGAAGAGCTGACACGTTCACTGCCGCAGATACTCGAAGCACCGCCGGATCAAGGGCGAATCGAGATGATCGTCGTTCGACCGGGAGAGGATCAACGAGAGGTAGTTCAGTCAGCCAAACTCGACCCCGATCTGGGCGTCGTTGGCGACAACTGGCACGATCGAGCCGGTGATCGCGACCCCGATCAGTACGTTCTCTCCCAGGTCACGTTCATGAGCTCTCGCGTGGTAGAAGCCATTGCAGGATCACGAGACCGCTGGCCCCTTGCCGGTGACCAGATCTATGTGGACATGGACCTCTCAGTCGACAACCTCCCTCCTGGAACGAGGTTGCAGGTGGGTGAGGCCGAACTGGAGGTCACGGCCATCCCGCACACGGGTTGTAAGAAGTTTGCGACGAGGTACGGGCCCGAGGCCCTTCGATTCGTCAATGTCGGCGAAGGACGGGATCGCCGTTTTCGCGGCATGTACGCCAAAGTCGTCCAAGCCGGGTCTTTCCAAGTCGGTGATCGCGTCGAGAAGCTGCCGGTCGCCGGCTCTTAGACATTGACCCGAACCACCGAAGCGGTGATCTTCGACTGCGATGGCGTGCTCGTCGATTCTGAGGACATCGCGAACAGGGTCATGACCGAGCTCCTCGGTGAAGCCGATGTCGAGATGACGTTCGAAGAGGTCGTCGACGAGTTTCGCGGCCGCGAGATGGCGTTCGTGTTGGAGACTGCAGAGCGGTTGCGAGGCGGGCCTCTCCCCTTTGATCTCTCCAAGCGCTACTACGAATCGATAAAGGCCGCCTTCGAGAACGATCTGCGGCCGGTTCCTGGCATCGTCGAGGCGCTGCAGCGGATCGACCTGCCGAACTGTGTGGCCTCGAGCGGCCCACATCACAAGATGGAGGTGTCTCTCCGGGTGACCGGCTTGTGGGATCGGTTTGAGGGGCGGATCTTCAGCGCAGAAGACGTGGGGATCGGCAAACCAGCTCCGGACCTGTTTCTCCCCGCCGCCAACGCGATGGGGTTCGTCCCCGCGACTACAACGGTGGTCGAGGACAGCCTTCCCGGCGTGAGGGCGGGTGTCGCGGCAGGGATGCGGGTCGTTGCATATGCGAGCCACACGCCGCCTGACACCCTCAGGGCCGAGGGAGCCGAGCCGTTCCTGGACATGGTGGAATTGCCCGACCTGCTGTCGGCCGACCGATGAAAGGCCTCAAGCCACTATCAGGGTTCCCACCGCCCACATGACCAGGAGCCCGATCGAGACGATCAGGATGGGACCGGTGCGACGCCAGCTCACCACGGTCCAAGCTGCAGCTATGACCAGGGCTGCCAGAACCGTGAAAGTCCACCATGTGGGGGTGATGCCTGCGGCCGCAGCCCCGACCGTGAGGACCAGCACGACCAGCAGAAAGGCTGCCGAGACCAGCGCATAGAGCACCTGGCGTGGGGTCGGCTCTCCGCTCAAACCAACCCCGCCCTCTCTCCCACTTTTCGAAACCAAGCCGCCAGGTCGTCGATTTGGACGTGAGCATTCAATCCACTCGGGTTGGGTAGCACCCACCACTCCGCCTCACCCTCCCGCGCCTGCCGACCGACCGTCGCAGACCGTTCTTCGAACGCCGACCTGTAGGCCGTGATGCCGGCGACCGCCACGACTTTCGGGCGCAGGTCCGCGACCAGCTCTACAAGGCGCAATCCGCCAAGACGTAGCTCCTCTTTGTCGAGCTCACTTGCTCTCACCGTCGCCCGCTGCACGAGATTCGTGATCCCAAGCCCGCGACCGATGAACTTCGCACGCTGCTGGTCGGTCATCCCAAGATCGGTGTCAATCGAGAAGTCGATCAACCCCGCACCCCTCAGGGCCGGGTAGAAACGATTGGACGGATGACAGAAGTGGGTCTGTGTGGCGGCGGTCCACAA
>QQVI01000285.1 GCA_003388545.1 Actinomycetota bacterium | reverse complement strand
ATCGAACCCTCTCCATCCCGTCTTGGGAGTGTCCAACAACGATCCGAAGGTAGCGCTCCCAATCTCGAGGTCGAGTGGGCCGAACGCTGAGATCCCTATCGAAGATATCTTCTCTCTTCGAAGAGAGTCGACGACACGAGCGCAGGCAGCTACCGGATCACTTCCGGTCTCAATTCGCTCGGCCGGACCCAGCTCGCCTTCCGGGGTCCCCAGCGCCACGAGGATCTTGGTGCCACCGAGCTCGACCGATCCGAATCTCTCCATGCTGGGAGATGATGGCGATTCTCGAGCGGACAGGGCAACTCCACACCTGACAGAGCACCCTTTTCCCTGGCCACACGGACACATCCCGTCTGATAGGTTCAGGGAGTCGCGACGAAAGGGCCATCTCCAGTGAACATCTCGATGACAGTCAACGGCCAGGAGGTGACGGCGGACGTCGAGCCCCGCACGCTTCTCGTCCACTTCCTCAGGGAGAACCTCCGCCTCACCGGCACGCACGTCGGCTGTGAGACCGGCTACTGCGGGGCCTGCACCATCCATGTCGATGGCCAACCGGTGAAGTCGTGCACGATGCTCGCCGCCCAGGCAGACGGGGCCTCAGTTACGACAATCGAGGGGCTCGCCCAGAACGGTGAGCTTCATCCTGTGCAAGAGGGATTCTGGGAGCGCCACGGACTTCAGTGCGGGTTCTGTACGCCCGGCATGATCATGTCTGCGGCTGCACTGCTCGCCGAGAACGACAACCCGTCCGAAGACCAGATCCGGCACGGCATAGAAGGCAACCTCTGCCGTTGCACGGGCTATCACAACATCGTGAGAGCTGTCGAGTACGCAGGGGCCAAGGTCCGGGGCGAAGAGCCACCGGCCCCCGACTGGGAAGGAGCTTCCTGATGGCCACCACGAGCGTCATGGGAGGCGCGGTCAAGCGCCGAGAGGACCCGGCCCTCATCAAGGGATACGGATCGTTCGTAGACGACATGACCCCCACGAGGGTTGCGCACGTCGCCTTTCTCAGGTCACCGATCGCCAGAGCCAAGATCACGAAGCTCGACACCTCCGCGGCCAAGGAGACCGAAGGCGTCGTCGCGGTCTACACACATGACGACGTCTCTCACCTCGGGCCCTTGCTGGCACAGGTACCGATCGGGAAGCTGCGCCCACTCCTGGCTGACGGCGAGGTGAATCACGTCGGCGAGGCGATCGCGATGGTGGTGGCTGAGAACCGTTACGCCGCCCAAGACGCTGTGGATGCGATCGATGTCGACTATGACGTCATGACGCCGGTCATCGACCTCAAGAAGGCAAAGTCCGATGAGATCAAGGTGCACGACGAGCTCGAGTCCAATGTCCTGCACACCTGGACCTACCACGGCTATTGGGACGCTCTCGGCCTCGAGGATCAGACTGCGGAAGTCGACGCTGCCATGGAGAGGGACGACGCTGTGGTCGTCTCGCTGGAGATGACGAATCAACGTCTCATCCCGGTGGCGATCGAGCCGCGTTCGGTGATAGCGGATTGGAACCCGGGATACGGATCCTTCACGATCCACAGCTCGACTCAGGTCCCCCATGCACTCGGTGGAGCCGTATCGAAGATGTTCGGACTCAAGTCGACCGACGTGAGGGTGATAGCACCCGAGGTTGGTGGCGGCTTCGGCTGCAAGCTGAACGTCTACAACGATGAGATCCTGGTCGCCTTCGCCTCCCAAGCACTGGGCCGGCCCGTCAAGTGGACCGAGACGAGACGTGAGGCAGCCGGTGCAACCATCCACGGTCGCGGCTGGATCGGGACGGCAACGCTCGTCGGGACCAAGGACGGCGAGTTCCTCGGCTACAAGCTCGAGGCGATCGCCGACATGGGCGCCTACACCCAGAACTTCACCGTTGCGATCCCGTTGCTTGGGCTATGGATCGCGTCCGGCCAGTACAAGATGCCGGTTTCGTGGACCGTGGATTGCGTCGTTACGAACACGATGACGACGGACGCCTATCGCGGTGCGGGAAGGCCGGAAGCCATCTACTACCTGGAAAGGGTGATAGACGCCTATGCCAGAGAGATCGGCATGGACCCCCTCGATGTGAGGGTCAAGAACTTCTGGCAGCCGGACGAGTTCCCGGCGACGATGGGATGCGGGTTCGCCCTGGACTCAGGCGACTACGAAGGTGCCGTTGAGAAGCTCAAGGCTGAGGCCGGCTACGAGGACCTTCTACAGAAGCGGGAAGAAGCGCGAGCCGAGGGCCGCCACGTTGGAATTGGCATCGGCTCATATGTCGAGGTCTGTGGTTTTGGTCCGGCCGTGCTTGCCGAGATCGGGTTTTCTTGGGCGAACTACGGCCTGCCCGCCTCGTTCAATGGTTCCGGCATCGTCCGGGTGAATCCCGACGCAACCGTGACTGTCGTCATCGGCACCGGACCAACCGGTCAGGGCCACCAAACGACATGGGCTCAGATCGTCGGCGACGGCTTGGGCATCCCGGTCGAGGACATCAAAGTCCTCCACGGCGACACACGAGAGCATCCCATGGGAATCGGCACGTTCGGCAGTCGATCGCTGTCCGTCGATGGGGCTGCCACCTTCGAGGCAACCAAGAAGGTACGTGAAAAGGCCGCCCGAATCGCCGCCCATATTCTCGAGGCTTCGGCAGACGACATCGTGTTCGAGGACGGTGGCGCTCACGTCGCCGGATCTCCCGACAAGAGGGCGGAATGGGCCCAGATAGCGAAAGCCGCATATCAAGCCCACACGAGCCCGGAAGATCTCGACAGCGGGTTGGAAGCCCACACGACCTTCAGCCCGGGGAATGCGACATGGCCGTTCGGAACCCACCTCGCCCTCGTCGAGGTCGATTCGGACACCGGCGATGTCAAGATTCTCGACTACTACGCAGTGGATGACTGCGGCAACGTCGTCAGTCCGATGATCGTCAACGGCCAGGTCCATGGAGGAATAGCACAAGGAATCGGGCAAGCGCTGTTCGAGGATGCGGTTTATGACGAGGCCGGGAACATGCTCACCGGGTCCCTTCTCGACTACCCGCTCCCCACCGCTGCGGACCTGCCGTCGCTGCACCTGTCTCACACGGTCACACCAACTGATGTGAACCCGATGGGCGTCAAGGGAATCGGCGAGGCCGGGACGATCGGGTCGGCCCACACGATCGTGAACGCAGTCGTCGACGCCCTGAGCCCGCTCGGCGTCAAGCACATCGACATGCCGCTCAGGCCGAAACGGGTGTGGGCAGCGATCCAGGAGGCGAGTAACTGATGTACCCCCGTGAATTCGACTACGTGGCCCCATCGAGTCTCGACGAAGCACTCGAAGCACTGGGCGACGACTCAAAAGTGATGGCCGGCGGGATGAGCCTCCTTCCACTGATGAAGATGAGGCTCTTCTCCCCCGCTGTCGTCGTGGATATCGGGCGGATTGGAGGTCTCGACACGATCGAGGAATCGAACGGCGACATCGTCATCGGTGCTCTGGTGCGCCACGCGACAACCGCGACGAGCCCCCTAGTCGCACAGGTGGCGACGGGATTGGCAACGGCGGCGTCGCTCACCGGCGATGTCCAGGTGCGCAATCGGGGGACGACCTGCGGATCGCTGGCACACGCCGACGTCGCAGCCGACCAGCCAGCCGCTGCTCTTGCGCTGGGAGCGACGATGGTGGCCCAATCGTCGGAAGGGACACGGGAGATAGCAGCTTCCGACTTCTTCGTCGATGCCCTCACATCCGCCCTTCAGCCAAATGAGATCCTGACCTCGATAAGGGTTCCCAAGCATCAGGCCGGGGAGGGCTCCGCCTACGACAAGCTGGGGAGGCGTGGCGGCCGCTCCGACTACGCCATCGCGGGTGCCGCAGCGTGGGTGAAGATGGAAGGCGGGTCGGTGGCCGATGCCCGGGTCGCTCTCACCGGCGTCGGGACCAAGGCATCCCTGGCGAATGCGGTGGCCGATGCGGTGATAGGTACCGACGGTTCGGAGCAAGCGGTCAAAGATGCGGCTGCACGAGCGACGGAGGACGTGACCATCATCGAAGACCTCTACGGCACCGAGGAGTACAAGACACATCTGGCGAAGGTGTACGCAGCACGGGCACTGAGCCAGGCGATCGCCAACGCCAGCTGACGAGCGGGCCGGGTGCGCTCGGCCTATGCCGTTTGAGCCGGGCCGCGCCAAACTCGATAAAGCGTGCGCGCACCGACGAAGAGCACGAGTGACCCGAAGATCACGGCGAGGAGGTCTTCGCTCGTCCCCAGCGCCACCTGGCTGCCGATCAGCGAACCGGTCGCGCCACCGAGACCGACGAACATGCCATCGCGCAGCCGAACCCGGCCATTGCGGTAGTTGGTGATTGTTCCGGCAATCGCAGTGAGCAGAATTGCCAGCAGCGACGTCCCCTGGGCCTCGTGCTGGGCAAGGCCCAGGAAGAACACAGAGGCCGGGACATTGACCACGCCTCCGCCGATTCCGGCGAGACCCGCGAACAGCCCGGCGACCATGCCGATGCCAAGAGCGATGACTGTCTCGAGAATGAAGACCAGATCGATGCTGCCCGGCTCCGGGTTGCCCCCGAGGACCATTCGCGCCCCGGCGACGATGAGCACGAAAGCAAACACGACAGTGAGACTCCGGGCGCTCATCCGGTTCATGAAAGTGGCGCCGATGACAGAGCCGACGACCCCGCCGACGCCGATCGTGAGGCCCACTGCCAGATCCAACTCGCCGGACAAGCCGAAGCTCAGCGAGCCGGATAGGGCGATCAACACGATGGCGGCCAACGACGTCGCGTGGGCGGCATGCCGGTCGAAACCCACATACATGAGGAGTGGGACCATGATGATCCCACCTCCCAGACCCAAGCCGCCACCAAGCACTCCCGCCGCGACTCCGACAAAGACGAGCTTCCACCACGTCGATCCAGTCACCGCCGGTGCGGAGTTCATACTGGATTGAGCCATCCCTACAACGGGCCTTGAATCGGGCGCCCCGAGTGCATCTGCTCGACCGCCTTTCGGGCGTAGATGGAGCCAACAACATTCCCGTGGCCTGAATAGGCGCCAATCACGACAACCCCGGGCGAGAGCTCTTCCATGATCGGTCGGGCATCATCGGTCCAGGAGGCGCGGCCTGACCACCGGTTGGTGACGGGAGCCTTTACCCCGATGCGGTCGAGGAGCTCGTCCAGCACGCCTTGGATCTCTGGGATGATCACCGGTTCGGTGGTCCAACTGAGGTCGGGATGCAAATTCCGTCCGCCTCCAAGAGCCACCGAGCCATCCGGGAGTTGTTGGTAGTACTCGTATCCGTAATTGGTGTAGACGGGCCTGGTGAGCGACAAGCCCGGATCGGGAGCAGTAGCAACCATCTGCAGCGACGCCGTGTGGACCCGGCTTGCGAGCGATGGCAGGAGCGTCTCAAGCCCGCCATCGACCGCGACCAGGACGTGCTCCGCTTCCACCTCGCCCATGTGGCTCTTGACACGGTTCGGCTCTATGGCCACTGCGGGGCTGTTCTCGAACAGTCTTGCGCCGAGGTCGGCGGTGGCACACGCCAGGTCCCGCACCCTGTGCATCGGGTTACACACACCGTTTACAGGGATGAGAATGCCTGCGCCCTCAGGGCCCTCGTACCACTCGACGTCGTGCCCGTCTTCTCTCAGCGCCGCAAACTCAGCCTCGATGTCGATCAATTCTCCATCGTCTATTCCGATGCGGAGGCTGCCTGTCTGACGTGCGCCTTCGTCATAGAGCTCCCCCAACTCGACCACTGTCTCGTCATAGAACGAGCGAGCGCGATCGGGTCCGTAGCGCTCTCTTGCCTCGTGATAGAACGGGGCCATGCCGGCGAGGAGGAACCCACCATTCCTGCCCGAGGCGCCGCTCGCCACCTGTGCGGCGTCGAGGCCTACAACACTCATGCCCCTCCTCACCGCTTCAGAAGCAGCCCTCAACCCGGAGCCGCCCAGCCCAACCACGCAGAAATCCGCGGTGACTTTGTCGGTCAGCTGAGGAAAGCCCAACCAGGGGCCGTCGTCCCAAACGGGAGTGTTGCTCACGGTCTGCGGAACTGTGACGAGGTGCGGGCCACCAGCACGTCGCATGGAGCACCCCGAACCAGACC
>QQVI01000311.1 GCA_003388545.1 Actinomycetota bacterium | reverse complement strand
GCCAAGAGGCACTGACTCTTCGCAGGATCAGACGCGTCCCAATTCCTGTCACCGAGTCTCACTCCCCTTCCTTCTCCCCCCGGAGCCTTTGGCGAACGGGGGGAGTACCTCCGGCTGCAAGCCGGAGGGGAGGGGGGAGCACTGACTCTTCGAGGGATCGGACGCGACCCAATCCCACAGCAGCAGGTCTCACTCCCCTTCCGGCCATCGCAATCCTGCGACGGCCACCTTCCCCGTTCGGCCCAGGGCCTCCGGGGAAGGAAGACGCGTCCCAGTCCTTCTCCCCCCGGAGCCTTTGGCGAACGGGGGGAGTACTCCGAGCGTCAGCGAGGGGGGAGGGGGGAGCACTGACTCTTCGCAGGATCTGACGCGCCTCAATTCCTGTCACCGAGTCTCACTCCCCTTCCGGCCATCGCAATCCTGCGACGGCCACCTTCCCCGCACGCCTTCGGCTCCGGGGAAGGAAGACGCGCCTCAATCCACGGCAGCACCGCATCCCGGGCGTGAGTTTGGGCGAAGCCGAAATCTCAAACCTCTTGGCGAAGCCAAGAGGCGGCCACCTTCCCCGTTCGGCCCAGGGCCTCCGGGGAAGGAAGTGGGATCAACCTCTATATCCTGCAGCTCGATGACTAGCGAACTTCCCGACATCAACTCGTCGAAGGTCACCGAGCGAATCGAGGCCACTGCCTTTCAATTGCTGGAGGAGAACCCGGAGGGCCTGCAGTGGACCGACCTGCGGAAGAGGATCGAGGCATCCGACTCCTCCTTCCATCCCAAGACGGTCAATGGGTGCGTCTGGAAGCTCGTCGAGAAGTATCCGGACAGGGTGCACAAGCCGTCCAAAGGGCTCTTCCGGTTACTGAAGTACGAGTCGGGCTAGCCGGCGAGCTCGACCACCAGATCGGCCACAGCGCCAGAAGACTCCTGGACGGCCTGGAAGACGTCGAACGACTCCAGCTCAGCGTCCCCGAACTCCTCCATGAATCGTTCGACAGAGCTTTCCGGGACCGGCCCGTCCTCGCTCCACACGTAGATGGTCGGCGCCGTGATGTCTTCGAGAAGCGATGGCACATTGGCCGCGGGCGTCGTGTTACGGAACCCGTGGAGGGAATAGGTGGTGCCGGCGATCCCTGCGATGACGGCGCGTGCCTCGACCTGGTCGGGCGACGGGCACCAGCCGCCCTCTTCGCAGTAGGGCGCCTGAGCCTGACCGCTGAGTGGGCCCGACACTTCGAATGCATAGGTCATTGCCCGCCCGACGAACGGGATCCTCTCGGCGAGCTGAACCCAGCCGCCCCCTCCATAGAAATCGGTGTCGATGATCATCAGCCCGGCCACCAGCTCTGGCCTCGTCGCAGCGATCTCGGCCGCGACCTTCCCTCCGAGACCGACACCTACCAGCACTGCGGGCCCATCGGAGCGTGCCTCGACCACGGCTGACACGCGCTCCCCCATGTCACGCACCGTGTAGAAGATGCCAGGCGAAGGTATGCGCGTGGTGAGACCAAAGCCGGGGAGGTCGACGGCAACGGTGCGTACCTCTCCATCGATCGAATTCAACAGGTTGTCGAACATCACCGATCCTGAGATCTCCACATCGTGAAAGAGGAACACCGGTATGTCCGAGGAGCCCTGGTCGTCGACGTTGAAGCGGATGCCTTCGGATGTCTCGGAGTCTTCGAGAGCGACGGCGTCGAGCGGCAGATCCTCCACCAGGGGGATCTGCTGATTGGTGACGGCAGCCCAAACGGTCACGCTGAAAAGGAACAGCAGGACGATGAGCACGGCCATCCGGGCCACGATGCGGCTAGGGGTTTCCCTCTTGGGAGGGGGCTGCAGACCTCTCATTTGATCAGTACCACATGAACATGTTTCGGCCCGTGGACCCCCAGATTGAGGTTTTGTTCGATATCGCCTGTTCGGCTCGGCCCGGTGACCACCACCAGGTTCGCCGTGCCGGACACGGTATCGGGCCGCTCATGCGCCCACTGGGCAATCGAACGGAAAATGGTCTCGACCCGGACCAGCGCGACATGGATCAGCGGGAGGACACTGAGGAGACGGCTCCGGCCGTTGTGGTGATCGAGGACGAAGCTGCCCGACTCGGCAAGCCCGGCCAACGCTCCGGTGACCCCAAAGTCGACACGTGAATAAGGAGTCCTCCTGAATTCATCGGCTCCACCGGCGTCTTCGATGACTCGCTCGTATCCCTCGGTCGACAGCGCGGCCGCCACCCCGGGTGCGGGGAGATCTTCCCAGGTGGCGAAGGTCTCTACGTCGTGGCCAGTGGCGATCCCCACGACCGAACGCGGAACGCTGTGCCGGGGCATAGGGCCGTGCACGACGGTATTGACCATCTGCGCCCTGTCCCGGAAGAGCCTGACGAGATCGGTCTCTTGCGCCTGTGGTAGCTCGGCGAGGACATCCGACACGGGCGGCAGATGCGCGGCCCGGACACCATGCCGCACCCGATCGAGGAATGCCTCACGCTCCATCGCGGTCTCTCATCCAGTCTGAGAAGCTCTGCTTCGCCGGCCGTCTCAGATCGCGAAATCTGGTCCAGCCTCGTCCCGGCCCGGGCACCCTGCGGATGTATCCGCCCATCGACACCAGCCCGCTCAATCGATAGAGCCACTTCTTGGCGCTGGCCCACTTCACGGGGTCCGTCGCTGTTGTCCGATAGCGCGACATCCCCTTCTCTAGCCAGCCGGGGAGCCGACCCTCGCTGGCGGCCCGCTCTCTCAGCTTGAGCAACATCGACGGGATTTGTATCCGCACCGGGCACACCTCTTCGCAAGCGCCGCATAGGGTCGAGGCGTACGGCAACTCCCACCACGGGTTCATCCCGTGAAGGCCAGGCGTGACCACTGAGCCAACAGGCCCGGAGTAGACCGTGCCGTATCCGTGCCCTCCCACCTCCCGGAACACCGGGCAGATGTTGAGGCACGCCCCACAGCGGATACACGCGAGGATCTCGGCGATGTCACTGCCGAGGATGTCGCTTCGCCCGTTGTCGATGATCACGACGTGCACCTGCTCTGGGCCGTCCGGGTCGTCGGACCGGCGAGGGCCGGTGACGACGTTGGTGTAGACCGAGAGGTGCTGGCCTGTGGCGGACCGGGCCAACACTTCGAGGGTCGCCGCGGCATCCTCCCACCTGGCAACGATGCGCTCCATGCCCATCAACGCGATGTGCACCCGCGGCGCAGTTGTGCACAGCCGGGCGTTCCCCTCATTGGTGACCGTCACGATCGAGCCGGTCTCAGCCACACCCAGGTTGACCCCGCTGATCCCGGCGTCCGCGGCGAGGAAGATCTCACGAAGGTGGTCCCGGGCGATCTGGTTCAGCTTGGTCGGATCGGCAGTCTCCTCGACACCGAGCTTTCGGGCGAAGAGCTTCCCGATCTGAGCCGCAGTCTTGTGCAGCACCGGGGCGATGATGTGACTTGGCACGTCGTCAGCGAGCTGGACGATGAACTCGCCGAGATCGGTCTCTGTCACCGAGAATCCCCGCGAAATCAAATAGGGGTTCAGCTCGATCTCCTCCGAGACCATCGACTTCGACTTGACGACGCGGCGAGATCCGGTGTCTCGCAGAATCTGGGCAACGATCTGGTTCGCCTCGTCGGCGTCACGGGCGAAATGGACGCGTCCGCCTGCTTCGATCACCTGGTCGGCAAAGCGGTCGAGCAGCTTGTCGAGGTTCCGGAGCGAGTGGAGCCGGATCGCCCGAACTCTGTCGCGCATTGCTTCCATCACGGCGTATTCGGCCGAGCCGGCCAGCCGCATCTCGTTGAAACGGCGCACTCCCCTGTCGACGGCTGCGGCCTCCGGCGTGCCGATCAATTCACGGGCGCGCCCCAGAAATGTGACCGGTTGGCTGCTCATGCGGCGGAGAACTGCCCTTCAAACAGATCCATCACGTACCGCCACGCGCTCTCGAAGTACTCGTATGTCTCCGGCCAGTCGGTGTTGTGGTCCGAAAGCCCGGACTCGGGCCATCCGTGGTGATTCAGTTGCACCTTGGTTCCCCCATTCGTCGGCTGGAACAGGAGGACCACCCATGTGTGCAGAGGCCGCGTGTCGAAGTTGGGCGGTGCGTTCCAGGTGAAGGTGAGCATGCGCCCTGGAAGGAAACTGAGGACGCGGCACCAGTCGCCGCCTTTGTCGCCCGGTTTCTCTTCCGGGTTGAAGTAGATCTCATAGTGGCCCCCGGGACGCATCTCCACCCTGGTGTTCTCCGTCCACCACTTCGCAAGCCCTTCGCTCGAGGCCCAGAGATGCCACGCCTCCATGGGGCTCACGCCCACCTCCACCTCGATCGTGATGGTGCGCGAGGAGGTGTCGTCGGCAGACGCATAAGTGAGGGCTGGAGCGAAGTGAGGGTTCCGGATCACTCCGAACTCGTTGCCGAACGGGTCGATGAAGGTCCCGACCACGATTCCGTCGCCAGTGTCCTGAGGCTCCATCTTCTCCGTGGCTCCCAGGGCGACCGCACGATCGATGAACCCTTTGGGGTCCTCGGTGGCCCAGAGGAACAACGCCCCGTGCTCGCTCGCCTCCCCCGGCATCAGACCGAACTCGTAGCCCATCACCTCGAAGCCGACGTAGAAGGGCTCGTCGAAGTACGGCTCGATGTCGAACAGGTTCGCGTACCACTCCTTCGCCCCGGTCATGTCCTCCACCCTGAACTGGGCCGATCTCAGGCCTCTAAGCACCATCGTCGCCTCCGATCATCTCAACGAAGTGTCGAACGGCGACCTTCGAATTTCGACGCCTGAGCCCACCTTCGAGATGGAGCAAGCAAGATATGTCCCCCCCGACCAGGATGTTTGCTCCTGAGTCTTCTACGTTGTCCAGCTTCTGCCGCATGATCGCAGCGGACACATCTGGCATTTCGACTGAGAACAGCCCGCCGAACCCACAACACTCTTCGGCGCCTTCGAGTGGTACGACCTCGGCTCCCGCGATCGATCTCACCAGCTCGTCGACCTCGCCGCGAACCCCGAGGTTCCTCAGGCCGTGACAAGAGCGATGGACCGTGATCGTGCAGCCATCGCAGACTGCATCGAAGCCCGTCGCACCACGATCGTGCACCAGGAACTGAGACAGCTCGCGGGTACGCCCGGCGACTCGCTTCGCCTTATCCTCGTAGTCGGTCCCTTCGAGAATCTCGGGATAGTGCTCGATCACCATGGCCGCACACGAGCCTGACGGGATGACGATCGTGCCTTCCGTCTCGTCGAAGAGATCGAGGGTGTAGCGAGCCATCTCCCTCGCCTCGTCGACGAATCCCACGTTGAACGCCGGCTGGCCACAGCATGTCTGCCCTTCGGGGTATCCGACTTCACATCTGGCCAACTCGAGGACACGCACCGTGGCCTTCCCGACTTCAGGCGCGACCGCATCAACCAGGCACGTCGCCATGAGCTGGACCTTCTGGGTGGCCATGGTTCAACGATACGGGGTATTACCCGCTTCCTTAGGTATGGCGTCTCAAATATGAGACGTGGGGCGGATAGAACGAGGTGGCCCTGGTGCGTGTCAATCGGTGTGAGCACATCGATCCACCACGCCATCGACGCTGCACCAAGTCACCCCACACACAACCCCATGCAGCGTCGACCAAACCCCAAACCACCACCCACCACACCATCGACGCTGCACCAGGTCACCCCACACGCAACCCCATACAGCGTCGACCAAAACCACCCGAAGGATTGCCCGCGCGATCAACTCGGATTCTGCGCGACAATGGCGATAGATGAGTGACCAAGCGCTGAGTGAGCACGCCCTACTCAGCGACTGCCACTCAGCAGCCCTCGTCGACAAGTCCGGCTCAATCGAGTGGTGGCCCGTTCCGCAGTTCGACGACCCGAGCGTGTTTGCCCGACTGCTCGACCCCGACGCTGGGCACTTCTCGATCACCGGCAGAGATGTCGTTGACGTGGAACGGCACTACCTAGATGGCTCCCTGGTCCTCCGCACCACCGTCACCACCAAGACGGGCAAGTACCAGCTCACCGAAGCCCTGGCCATGGCCGAAGGAGTGCGCGAGCACGACATCGGCGACGACTCGCCGCACGCCTTGCTCCGGCACATCCTCTGTCTCGAAGGGGTGGTCAACCTCGACATCGA
>QQVI01000131.1 GCA_003388545.1 Actinomycetota bacterium | reverse complement strand
CTACGGGCTTTGGCCACGGCTTCCTCGATCTTGGTCTGGTCGCGACCGTGCCTCTCGGCCAATTGGAGATATTTGAGAAATCGGGACTGGTCGGAGGCAAGTGATCTCGTCTGCTCGATGACTGAATGCACCTGTCGGCGTGCTACGAGTTTCCCGGTGTCGATACCTTCCTGAAGACATTGCCTGTAGCCGTCGAGGGGCTCGTCGATCGTCATCAGGCGGGTCACGATTGCGTTCCAGCCATCGTCGTCTTCATGATTCATCAGATCGAAGACGTCCCTGATGCTTTGGACCGGGCTATGGATGTGGTTCAGGTCTACGAGATGGTGTCCATTCTCGAACTTCGCCAGCACTTCCCTTGCTGCCGACGTCAGCACACGAGCGGCGACGGCTTGCTTGCGCTCCGGGTGATCGAGATGAGGCTCGAGCTCGCTTATCGCCGCTTCGTAGAACTTCGCTCGAGCCTCGAACCCCTGAGGCGACAAGTCATCCCAGAGATGATCGCGGCCGGGCACCCCGGCGTCGGTCGCCTCCATTGGCGAAAGATCACACAACTGCTCCGTCATTCGATCGGAGATCTCGAATGGGGTGGCCAAGAACGCCTCCTCTGCTGATTCCTGGGGCCGGTGGTCGGACAATCCTACGGGTGTCATTGCCACTGGCCGAACTGAGGTGCGGGACCGTGGAGTGTTTAACCTCGGCCTGTGCGCGATGTGATCCCGGTCCGCGAGGACGAGACCTTCGATGTGGGCTCCTTTACGACGTGGGCCGCCGCCGAAGGACTGCCCGAGGAGAGTCCGGTCGTTCGGCAGTTCGCCAACGGAAGAGCGAATCTCACGTACCTTCTCACTTATAGCGACGGCAAGGATCTCGTGCTGCGACGCCCGCCCCTCGGCCCCGTGGCGGAGGGCTCCCACGACATGTCCCGCGAGTACCGGGTCCTCTCCAAGCTCTGGAAGTCGTTTCCGAAGGCCCCTCGCGCCTTGGCGCTGTGCGAAGACGACTCAGTGATCGGCAGCAATTTCATCGTGATGGAGAGGCTCCCCGGAATCGTGGTTCGGGAAACCGTGCCGGAGGTCTTCGGTGGCGGCGACGATGTGACCGCCAACCGCAAGCTGTCTCAGGTCGTGATCGACACCCTCGTGGAGCTCCACGATGTCAGCCCGGCCGAATGTGGCCTTGACGACCTGGGCCATCCCGATGGCTTCGTGGAGCGCCAGGTGGTCGGATGGGCCCGCCGATGGGAGGCCGCCAGAGACGAGCCGATCCCGGTTGCGGACGAAGTCGCCCGGTGGCTGAAAGACCGGGTTCCGGAATCCCCGGCACCAACGATCATCCACAATGATTGGCGGCTGGACAACATGGCCGTAGATCCAGATGATCCCGGTACGTGCGCTGCGGTCTACGACTGGGACATGGCAACCCGGGGGGATCCACTGGCCGATCTCGGGACCTTGATGGCAACCTGGTACGACCCGGGCGAAGCGCCGTCGGCGTTGAATCCCATGCCCACGTCGGTCGACGGGTGGATGCGCCGCAGCGAAGCGATCGACCGTTACGCCATGGGCTCTGGTCGCGACCTGTCGGGCATCTCGTGGTACATCGTGTTCGGCACATGGAAGCTGGCCGTGGTCCTCCAGCAGATCTACATCAGGTGGCTCCGGGGACAAACACAAGATCCGCGCTTTGAAGAACTGGGCGAAGGCGCCAAGCGGCTGTTCCAGCTCGCAGCCGAGCGACGGCAATAGGCCGGCCATCGCTTAACATCGCCAGTCCGACCCATATGCTCGCCGTACAGACCCACGAAATCACCAAGCACTTCGGCGAGGTACGCGCCCTCGATGGAGTGTCCCTCCAGTTCGAGCAGGGCATCGTCTACGGTCTGCTCGGCCCAAACGGAGCGGGCAAGACGACATTGATTCGCATCCTGGCCACCCTCTCCCGACCCACTTCAGGGACCGCTCGGGTTGCGGGGATAGACGTGGTCGATGACCCGATGGCCGTGCGAAACCGCATTGGCCTCGGTGGGCAGTTCGCAGCAGTAGACGACTATCAGACCGGGCGGGAGAATGTCGAGATGGTCGGAAGGCTCTACAACCTCTCGGCGAATGAGAGCAGGAAGCGAGCGGACGAGGTTCTCGAGCGTATCCGGTTGACCGATGCGGCTGACCGCCCGGTGAAGACCTATTCAGGCGGTATGAAACGTCGTCTCGACCTTGCCGCCTCGATGATCGGCAGGCCAGAGATCCTCTTTCTCGACGAGCCGACGACCGGGGTCGACCCAGGAAGCCGACTCGACTTGTGGGATCTGATCGAGGACCTGGTCGAGGCGGGCACGACCCTCCTCTTGACCACCCAGTATCTCGACGAGGCGGACCGTCTCGCCGACCGCATCGGCGTGATCGACCATGGCAAGTTGATCGCAGAAGGCACATCGACCGAGCTGAAGAACCGACTTGGGGGCGACGTTGTCGAGATCCACGCGCTGGACGGCGACATCGACTCTTCTGCGGCAGTGCTCACACCGATCGCCGGAGAAGAGCCGGTGATCCAGGGCCAGTCACTTACGATTCCTGCTCTGCGCGGAGTCGACACTCTCACGCAGGTAGTCCGTGGCCTCGACGAGGCCGGGATCCGACCTGAAGACATTGCATTGCGCAAGCCGACTCTGGACGATGTCTTCCTCGCCCTCACCGGCCGGGTAGCCGAGGGTGAAGATGCCGAGGCGCGGCCCACCGGCCCACGAGGGAGGAGGGGCGGCCGATGACCACGACGCAACCGCGACCGAAGCTGACGATCTCGCAGAAGCTCACCCACACCCGTGTGATCACGAAGCGCAACCTGCTGCGCAACGTGCGAATCCCCCAGCTATTGGTCTTCGCGACGATCCAGCCGGTCATGTTCCTGATCCTCTTCAACTACGTGTTTGGCGGAGCGATCACCCAGGGCGGCCCGGCAGCTGCGGTAGGCGACTACATCAATTGGTTGATCCCGGGCATACTCGTCCAGTCGGCGGTGTTCGGGAGCACGCAAACGGCCGTTGGCTTGACCGAGGACCTCCGCGCCGGGGTGATCGACCGGTTCCGCTCGTTGCCCATGGCACGCTCGGCGGTGCTGACGGGGAGGACAAATGCCGACACCACCCGTAACCTCTGGGTTCTCGGGCTCATGCTCGCCGTCGGTTACCTCATCGGCTGGCGCTTCGGGCAGGGATTCCTCAGGGTTGCGCTCGCCGTCCTACTCGTGCTGTTCTTCGCGTACGCGATGTCATGGGTCATGGCGTGCATGGGGCTCGCGATCAAGGACACAGAAGCTGTGCAGGTCGCCGGGTTCCTACCGATCTTTCCTCTCGTCTTCGCCTCGTCCGTGTTCGTGCCAACCGACACGATGCCAGATTGGCTGCAGGCGTTCGCCGAGAACCAACCGATCACCATCATCTCGAATGCCGTTCGATCATTGATGCTGCCCGAGCAAGCAGTCGAATTCATCGGCTTCAATCAATCTGAGCTCATCTGGCAGTCCCTCGCGTGGACCGCTGGAATCATCCTCGTCTTCGCACCTCTCGCCATCAGGCTGTATCGGCGTATCAGCGACTGAAATAGGCCCTCCGGCTCCGGGCGCAGTCATCTTGAATTAACGTTCGATCCACGTAGGCTGTGAGACAAGCCGTGGGAGAGTCTTGCAATGGGACTGGGGGGTCAACTCTTGTGTGGGTATTGAGCGAGGCCAAAGACAACATTTGGCAACTCAATCGCGTCGGAGACCGGGGCATGTCGCGATGGGGCTAGGTGACTGCCGCTTCTGTGGTTCACGTCTCACGATCGAGATGGTGGATCTGGGCATGCACCCGTTGTGCGAGTCGTTCCTCACTGCCGAACAGCTCGACACGATGGAACCGTTCTACCCACTCGACGTCCGTGTCTGCCCGGAGTGTTACCTCGCCCAGATCGGCGAATATGTGCCGCCAGAGGCGATCTTCGACGACTACGCCTACTACTCCTCGTTTTCGAGCGCCTGGCTCGAGCACGCCCGGCAATACGTCGACATGATGACCGACCGGTTCGAGCTCGGAGATGACACCCGCGTGCTCGAGATCGCCAGCAACGATGGGTACCTGCTCCAGTACTTCCAAAAACTCGGCATGAACGTGCTCGGGGTGGAGCCGTCGTCGAACGTGGCTGCTGCGGCCGAGGAGAAGGGCATCGACTCCATAGTCGAGTTCTTTGACGCCTCGTTGGCGGGCAGGCTGAAGTCGGAGGGGTTCGCCGCCGACGTCGTCGTGGCAAACAACGTTCTCGCCCACACCCCGCACATCAACTCGTTCGTCGCCGGGATCCCGGAAGTGCTGGCGGACCGGGGCGTTGCCACCTTCGAGTTTCCCCACATCCTTCGGTTGATCGAAGGCAACCAATTCGACACGATCTACCACGAACACTGGTCGTACCTGTCCCTCGCCACGACACAGAAGATCATGGCGGCGCATGGACTGAGTGTGTTCGACGTGGAGGAGCTATGGACTCACGGCGGCTCGCTGCGATTGTTCGTGGACCGGGCAGGCTCAGAATCGCGCCGAGTCTCGCCTGCAGTCGACGAGCTTCTCGAGCGTGAACATGCCTTCGGTTTGCTCGGTCCCGACGTCTACGAGTCATTCGGTGACCGGGTCAAGGCAACCAAGCGGAAGCTCTTGAAGCTCCTCATCGAGGCCAAGGACGCCGGCGCGTCGATCGTGATCTACGGAGCAGCCGGCAAGGGAAACACCCTCCTCAACTATTGCGGCATCGGGACCGATTTCATCGACTACGCCTGCGACCTAAACCCTTACAAGCACGGCCGCTTCACCCCTGGCACCCACATACCCATCTTCGGTCCGGAGCGAATCAGAGAGACCAAGCCCGACTTCCTGTTGCTCCTGCCCTGGAACATCAAGGAGGAGCTGATGAGCCAACTCTCCTACATCGGCGAGTGGGGCGGCAAGTTCATCGTCCCGATCCCCGAGGCTCGGATTCTGGAGACGGCATCGTGAAGGTAGTCCTGTTCTGTGGTGGCGAGGGAATGCGGATCCGCGACCACAAGAGCGAAGTCCCCAAGCCCATGGTCCCGGTCGGGAACCGTCCCATCCTCTGGCACGTAATGAAGTACTACGCACACTTTGGGCACAAGGACTTCATCATCTGTCTCGGATTCGGAGCCGAAGCGATCAAGCGATACTTCCTCGAGTACGAGGAGGCCGTCTCAAACGACTTCGTCCTTGCGAAGGGTGGTGCGGAGCGCATCATGCTCGGCACCGACATCGACGATTGGACGATCACCTTCGTCGACACCGGATTCCGGTCTGAGATCGGGGAGAGGCTCCGGCGTGTCAAAGACCACCTCGAGGGCGAAGAGGTCTTTCTGGCCAACTACGCCGATGGTGTCACCGATCTCGATCTCAATGCCTACGTCGAGAAGTTCCGTTCGCTCGACAAGACAGGAGGATTCCTCGCAGTTCGGCCGCCCCAGAGCTACCACGTCGCGCACCTCGACGGCGATGACACAGTCTCGCTGGGGCCGATCGCCGAAGAAGACCTTTGGATCAACGGGGGTTACTTCGTGTTCCGAAACGAGATCTTCGATTACATCGAGCATGGCGAGGATCTCGTCGCCGGCGCCTTCAACCGCCTGATCAAGGAGAAGAAGCTCTACGCCCACCGATTCGACGGCTTCTGGTCGCCCATGGACACTTTCAAGGAGCAGTCTTTCCTCGACGGCTTGTACAAGAAGGTCGAGGCGCCATGGGCTCTATGGAGGAACGGTCAGGACTGATGATTGGTGTCCGGTTTGAAAGAGACGTGGAGGCAGTTGTCTGCATCGGAGCTCATCCTGACGACATCGAGGTTGGAGCAGCGGGCCTGATCGCATCTCTCGCCCGAGCCAACCAGACGACCCGGTTCCTGTTCGCAATCGCCGCCGGGGACGACACACGTGAGGACGAGGCAATGGCCAGCGCACAGGATCTCCTCGGTGACAGGGTCAAGGTGGTTTTCGGGCGGATGACAGACAACATGCTCCCCTATGCGCACATCCGGGAGTCCAAGCAATTCATTCGTCAAGCATCGGAGATGATCTCTCCAGACCTGGTCATAGCCCCCCACATAGGCGACCGCCAT
>QQVI01000089.1 GCA_003388545.1 Actinomycetota bacterium | reverse complement strand
CGCATCCGGGAAAGTGATCGGAGGTGTCGGCGCGCTCCCGAAATCGGTGGGGTCGAGGTAGAGGACCACACGCTGATCTTCGGATGAGAGAGTGAACCCAAGGCCGCAACCCCAGGAGACGCCGAACTCGGCAGTCCTTGCCAGCTCGACGAGCTCGGCTTCTGTCAGCGCATTGGGGTTCCACGCTCGGTCGACTTCGTCGAGGACCACGACCTCATTTGCCGTTGGGTCGCAGAACGCGAGGTAGTTGGACCAATATCCGTCCGGGCCGCCGGGGAGCGAGACCACTTGTGTCGGGCTTCCGGTGCCATCGACCGCGGCGCCACTCTCGAACCTGGTCTGGTCGGGGGAGAGCATCGCCAAACCATCGGCGGACTTCTCAAAGCCCACGGGAAAGACCATCACCCGCTTTTGACCATTCAATGTGATGGTCCAGCACCCGTTCGGTTCGAGGACGAGATCACCTGTGATTGAGGCACGAAAGTGACCGTATTCCTCCGTGGGGAGCTGCACCGGGAGGCGATCGCCACCGAGCCCCGAGTGTGTGGTTGTGGTTGTGGTGGACGCCAGGGTCGTCCCGGGACCAGCTCCCTCTGCACAGGCGACCAATACAGCGCCCAAGGCAACGATTGCCGTCCCCACCGACAGGCTTCTTCTCAAAACGAGACCTCCGTCTCCCAAGTTGCGTTTTCGACGTCGTCATGGCCCGGGTGGTTCCAATCGATGGGAGTTAGGCTCCGCGTATGCCGGTCGAATGGTGGCTCGACGAATCCGAATATGCAGGGGAGGAGCATCTCGACGAGGAGTATGTCGCCGGCTACGACGAGAAGGCTCAGGTCGACCCTTCGGACGATGTCCGGAGGCTCATCGATCTAGGGCTGGGCCAAGACTCGGTCCTTGTGGACATGGGTGCCGGGACTGGGGTCTTCGCCCTGGCAGCTGCCGAGACCGGGGCCTCGGTAGTAGCAGTCGACGTCTCTCGTGCGATGGTCGACGTCATCCGAGATCGAGCCGAGGAGTCGGGTCTGGACAACATCACCGTGGTTCGCGCCGGGTTTCTCTCATACGATCATGCCCTCGACCCGGCGGACTTCGTGTACACGCGCAACGCCCTCCATCAGCTGCCCGACTTCTGGAAAGTCATTGCGCTTCATCACCTCGCTTCCTTCACCCGATCCGGCGGCTATCTCCTTTTTCGCGATCTCGTGTTCGATCTTCAGCCCGATGAAGTCGAGGAGGGCATCGTCGATTGGATGGCGGGTGCCGTGGACGATCCGGCGAAGGGCTTCACCGAGCAGGATCTCGCCGAGCATGTTCGCAACGAGTTCAGCACCTACACATGGGTTCTGGAGCCGATGTTGGAACGTTGCGGTTTCGAGATCCTGGAACGCGACAGCCGGCGCAAAGCGTATGGCACGTATCTGTGCCGCAAGACCTGACAGGGACCGGGGAAGTCAGACTCGTGGCGGCATCTGGGTGCTAGGGATACGACCGTGCCCGTGCCCGGCTTCGTTTCTGTAATCATCGGGACATGGAGCAAGGGTTTGCATACGCCGCAGCTGCTCTCATCGGAGTGGTGATCATCTTCCAGCTGGCGCTGATGCTTGGTGCACCGTGGGGACATCTCGCCTGGGGCGGCCGGAACGTGGGCGTGCTGCCCACACGGTTGAGGGTCGGAAGTGGGGTGGCGGTCTTGTTGCTCGGGCTTATGGCTTGGGTCGTGCTCGCCGCCGGCTCTGTCGTTGACATCTCACCCCTGCCGGAGAGCTGGCTCGACGTCTCCGTCTGGGTGATCTTCGGCTACTTCGTGATCGGCACATTGGCCAATCTGGCATCGAGATCTCGCCCGGAACGTTGGTGGGCCGTGGTTTCGTTCGCAGTTGCCGTCTTCGTAGCGCTGGTCGGTGTCGCTTGAAAGAGGTTCGCTCGAACACGCTGCGGGAGCGATCGCTACTATCCGAGAGGTGGCGCCGCCACTTGGGAGGTATTCGTGAAGAAGTTATTCGTGATTGGTCTGTTGGCGGCGCTGTTCGGCGCACTGGTCCCGGCGGCGGGAGCTGATTCGGGCATGCTTCCCGGCGGGACCGAGATCTCCGTCGAAATAGCTTCGCCGGTGGCGGACGACCTGGTTGCCGCCGATGACTTGGTCATCACAGGGGAGGCCTCGATCGGTATGGGGGCGGCAGCCAAGGACACTTCTCTCGTATACATTCTCGATGTGTCGGGCAGCACCGCAGACTCAGCTGGTGTCGACTGCGATGGAGACGGTATCGCCGACACGATCCTCGCCTGTGAGAAGGAAGCCGTCAGCCGCGTCAACGCTTCGGCGGCGCTCGCAAACTCACCGATTCTCAACTCTGGTCTCGGTGTCTTCAACAGCCGGAGCTCTGTGCTCCAATATCTGACTGCCCCCGGTGACGCCATTGAAGCCGCACTCGGCAATGTGCCCAGCCCGCGTGGTGGGACGGACTTTGGGGAGGGTCTGTCCGCGGCCAATTCGATCCTCACTGCCGGCCCCGCGGGGGGCGAGAAGATCGTCGTGTTCCTCACCGACGGCGTCGGGTCGGGCAGTTCGGCCCTTCCTGCCGGAACGGTGGTGAAAGCGTTCGCCATCGGCGCAGCTACGTGTAGCGGTGCCCTCGAAGCGATCAGCGACACGTGCGAAGTCGTTGATGATCTCTCCAAGCTCGACGAAGTGATTGGAGAGTCGATTGGAGCAACGCTCGATTCATTGACCTACTCGGTCGATGGCGGCCCCGCCCAAGCTCTGCCGACGACTCCGTCGCTTCCGCAAGCGGGCCCGGCGGTGGTCGAATTCGAAGCGACAGTGGATGAGCTGGGCTTCGGTTCTCACGAGATATGTGTCCATGCAACCGGCACAGACGCAGGAGGATCCGGAACGATTGCCGACTGTGTGACTGTCGAGGTCATGCAGACCGTCGTCGACTGCTCCGATTCGGTCCGTAGATGCATGGCAACCGGAAACGACGGGGAAGTCTCCGATGCGACGGCGATAGGGAGCCTCGGCTTCACAAAGACACTCGGCGTTCGACCGGCGGAGGCCGAGGTGGCGGATTGCCCGCCTGAGGATTGCTTCACGGGCTACGACGTCATGTTCGGTGGCACTGGTGAAGTCGCCGTCGTCAATCTGATTGTCGTTGCGTCGCTAGAGGATTCGACGCCACCCGAAGAGGCCGCCGTGTTCATGAACGGTGTCGAGATAACCGAGGTCTGCCATATGGAAAGCACCTCGCCCGTGCCCTGTGTATTGATCACTACCACTCGCACCGGTCAGACCCAATACTTCGTGCGGTTCGCCGAGGATCCTGGCTTCCACTTCAAATAGGGACGCAACGGTTGTGAAAACATTCTTGGGACCCGCCGACCAGCGTGAGCGTTGGAGAATGCTCGCTACTATCCGAGAGGTGGCGCCGCCACTTGGGAGGTATTCGTGAAGAAGTCGATGGTCATTGGTGTAGCTGTTGCGCTGTTTGGCGCGCTGGTCACTTCGGCAGGGGCTGACACCGGCACCCTCCCCGGCGGGACTGCGCTCTCGGTTGACATCGACTCTCCGGACGACCTCGTAGCCGGGGAAATCGTTCTCAGCGGCGAGGCATCTGTGGGGATGGGAGCCGCGGTGAAGGACACATCCCTCGTATACATTCTCGATGTCTCCGGGAGCACCGGAGGCCTCGCCGGCGTCGACTGCGACAACAACGCCGCAACGGCCGACACCATTCTCTCCTGTGAGAAGGAGGCGGTACTCCGTGTCAATGATGAGGCTGCCTCGGCAAACTCCCCAGTCCTCAACTCGGGGGTGGGAACCTTCAACAACAGTGGGTCCGTGGTGCAGGCTCTAACTGCTCCGGGAGCATCGATCGAGGCGGCTGTCAACAGCATCAACACCTCCAGCGGCGGGACGAACTTTGGAGCCGGGCTGTCGGCGGCCAACACCATCCTGTCCGCACCTTCGGTTGCCGGCGAGAAGATCGTCGTGTTCCTCACCGACGGTGCCGGCTCAGGTACGTCGGCTCTGCCTGCCGGGACGATCGTCAAAGCCTTCGCCATCGCCGGTGCGGGTTGCAGCGGAAACCTCGACGCCATCAGCGACGAGTGCACCGTGGTCACCGACCTCATGGATCTCGACGATGTCATCTCGGAGTCGATCGGAGCCAGTATCGACTCCTTGACATACACCATCGACGGGGGCGCACCACAGCTGTTGTCGGCTGTTCCGCCGCTTCCTCAAGCCGGTCCGGTCACGGTCGGCTTCGAGACATCCTTGGGGTGGCTCTCTTTGGGCGCGCACGAAGTCTGTGTTCAGGCGACGGGCACCGATGGCGGCGGCTCAGGGGTGGTGTCTGACTGCACCGGCTTCGAAGTCGTCGAGAGCACCGTCGATTGCTCCGACCCCGAGACGGAGTGCATGGTCACCTCGAACGACGGTGCGTCCGACGCGACTGTGATGGGCACACCCAGTTTCACGAAGGTCCTGGGTATCCGAGCGGCCGACGCAGGCCCGGGCGACTGCCCTTCGAATGATTGTTTCACCGGATATGACGTCCTGTTTGGTGGTGATGGTGACGTCGGGATCGTAGAGATGACGGTCGTGGCTTCCTCCAAGGCGACGTCAACGCCGCCGGGCCTGGCCAAGGTGTACATGGACGGGATGGAGATCACAGCTCAGTGTCATCCGACCAAGCCGGACAAGTCACCTATTCCCTGTGCGAAGATCACAAAGACCAAGGGTGGGTTGACTCAGTACTTCGTCCGCTTCAACGCAGACCCAGGGTTCCACTTCAAGTAACAAGCAGTCGGGCCGGCTCCGCAGATCCGCAGCTCAGGCTGAGTGGATCGGTCCTGTCTGCAAGCTCATCCACACGTCCATCCCCGCCAGCTCCTCGAGGAAACCGTGGGGGTAGCCGGGTAGACCGGGTGCGCTCGCCTCGTTGAGCGCGTGCATCTCTGCATCGGCCAGACGCCAGTCGAGTGCGGAGAGGTTGTCTTCGAGTTGCTCAACCGTGCGACATCCGAGCAAAACCGATGCAACCGTGGGACGTTCACGCAGCCAGTTGAGCGCGACCTGGGCCATGGAAACCGAGTGGGCGTCCGCGACCGCCTGAACGGCATCGAGTACTTGCCAGGTTCGCTCCGTGTTGCGACGGTCATAGGCCTCGACTCCCCGGTTGGGGTCTTCTCCGAGCCGTGTCGAGCCGGTGGGCATCTCATCCCGCCGATACTTGCCGGTGAGCCATCCACCGCCCAGCGGTGACCACGGGAGAGTTCCGATCCCGCGATCGAGACATAGAGGTATGAGGTCGAGCTCGACCTCTCTGGCGAGCAGGTTGTACTGGGGTTGCAGGGAAACCACTGGCGCCCAGTCTTCCCAGTCGGCCACCAGGGCCGCGCGCTCGAGCTGCCACGCGAGGTAGTTGGACACGCCGATGTGGCGGACCTTCCCCATCTCGACAAAGTCGTTGAGGGTCTCCAGCGTCTCCTCAATGGGTGTTGCCGGGTCCCACGCGTGCATCTGATAGAGGTCGATCGCGTCCAATCCGAGACGACCAAGACTGGCGTCAAGGGCGCGTTCGAGGTGAGCCCTGCCGGCTCCACGGTCTGCGGGATCGTCGCTCATGGCGAAACGCGCCTTGGTCGCCACGACCAACCCGTCGCTGGTTCCCCGTTTCTTCAGCCAACTGCCGATGGTCTCCTCGGATGACCCTCTCGAGTAGACATCGGCCGTCTCGATGAACGATCCTCCCGCTTCGACGTATCGATCGAGGATTGCGTGAGATGTCTCCTCGTCGGACTCTGCGCCAAAGGTCATCGTCCCCAAGCCGAACACGCTCACCTCGAGATCGGACTCTCCCAGTCTCCTTCGTTCCATGTGCCGAGCATAAGGCCTGCCGGGGTCTGCCCGTGCGGTAACGCAGGGGGCGCAGGAGCCGGCTGACGAAGGGCGCCGAGGTGCACGCCTGCGAGGACGAGCATGCCGCCGAGTACAGGCCACCGCTGGCGTCTGGTTCGATGCGCTCTCGTACGGCTGATCGATAGGCTCATCGGTAGTCACCGGGAGTCAAAGGGATGCCGCTGTATCTGGATCGTCACAACGTTCCGGGTGCCAGCGCGGAAGACACCGCAAGGGCCCATGCTGCAGATCTCCGGGTAGCCGGCGAGTTCGGGGTCGAGTTTCTCTCCTATTGGCACGAC